>NZ_MEGA01000058.1:0-14476 GCF_001725695.1 Microbacterium sp. SCN 71-21 | reverse complement strand
GTTCCTCTCGCAGAACACCTACATGGCGAAGAAGTTCACCGGTGTCGAGGGCTCGACCGTCCCGATCAAGGAGACCATCGAGTCGTTCGACGCGATCGTGAAGGGCGAGTTCGACCACGTCGCCGAGCAGGCGTTCTTCAACGTCGGCGGCATCTCCGACGTCGAGGCCAAGTGGGCGCAGATCCAGAAGGAGAACGGCTGATCATGCCGCTCAACGTCACCCTGGTGTCGGCCGAGGCGGAGCTGTGGACCGGCGAGGCCAGCCTCGTCGTCGCCAAGACCGTGGAGGGCGAGATCGGTTTCATGGCCGGACACGAGCCGGTGCTCGCGATCCTCGCCAGCGGCCAGGTGCGCATCACCGGCGCCGACGGCGCGAAGGTCGTCGCGGATGCCTCGGACGGGTTCATCTCCGTCGAGGAGGACGTGGTGACGATCTTCGCCGGTCACGCGACGCTGGTCGCCTGACGTCGATCCCTCGTTCGACGCGCCGTCCGTGATCCACGGGCGGCGCGTCGCCGTCTGACCCGGAGGGTCTGCATGCTGGTGCTGCTTCCGCCGTCCGAGACCAAGCGTCCCGGAGGACGCGGCACGTTCGCCCTTGAGCGGCTGTCGTTCCCCGAGCTCGACCTTCCGCGCAGGGAGGCGATCGCCGCGCTCGCTGCACTGTCTCTGGACCCTGAACGTGCAGCGACCGTGCTGGGGCTGAGTGCCCGTCAGCGAGACCTCGTCGCCGTCAACGCGGCGATGCCGCACGCGCCGACGCTGCCGGCCATCGATCGGTACACGGGGGTTCTCTTCGATGCGCTCGACGCCCACAGCCTCGACGCCTCGGCTCGGCGGTGGCTCGGCGGTCACGTCGCCATCCAGACGGCGCCGTTCGGGCTGGTCGGTGCGACGGACCACATCCCCGACTACCGCTTGTCCGCGGGTGTCTCGTTGCCGGGTATCCCCGCTCAGCCACGGCACTGGGGCGCGCCGACGACCGCCGCGCTGGTCGCGGCATCCCGATCATTCGTGCTCGACCTGCGCTCCGAGGCCTACGCCGCCCTCGGGCCGGTGCCGAGCGGGGTGCCGAGCACCTACGTGCGGGTCGTCGCCGATTCGGGCGACGGCGAGGTGAGGGCCCTCAACCACTTCAACAAGCGCACCAAGGGTCTGCTGGTGCGTCTGCTCGCCACGGGTCGTCCGCCGGTGCGCTCGCTCGCGGGCTTGGCATCATGGTTGCGCGCGCACGACGTGCGGGTCGACACGACCGACGCCGCCGAGTGGCGGGTGCACGCGCTCCACTGAGCGCGCACACGACGGAGGGGTCGGGATGCCGCGGCATCCCGACCCCTCCGTCGTGACGATTACTTGATGAAGCGGAAGTTCACCGGGTAGCGGTAGCTGCCGCCGGCGTTCACGCGCACGCCGCCGATGATCGAGAAGATCGCGTTGATCACCCACAGGATGAACGGGAGGAACCCGAACAACGTGGCGATCGCCGCGGCGGGCGTGAAGATCAGCGCCGCGCTCAATACGGTCGAGATGATGAGGAGCGCCACGTAGCCGATCGTGAACGTGATCTGCCAGTTCAGGGCTTCCTTGGCCTCGACGTTGGTGCGGGGTCCGCGGTCCTTGAGGATCAGCCAGATGATCAGCGAGGGCAGGAAGCCGACGATGCCACCGATGTGGGCCCACATCGCGGCCGTCTTGTCGGACTCGGGGCTCAGAGGCTGTGCGGGAGCAGCGGAGTAGGCCGGCGGAGGCGTCGGCTGTTCGGGAGTGGGGGTGGAGTCGCTCATGGGATGGCCTTTCGGAAGGCTAAGGACGGGCGATGGACGTCATCGGCCCGGCCGCGGCTGGCGGCTTACCTGAAAAGGTACTGGGAAGGCTGTTCTCGGTGCAATCATCATCCACGCCGAGCCGTCACCCAGCGCCATCTCCGGGTCGCAATCCCGCCGTTTCCCTCAGGGGCCGGGAGCGTTCCCCGTGTCGGGCGCAGGGGTTAGCGTGGACCCGTGGCCACGTCTCCCGCTCAGCGCCGTGTCGGCGCCTCCGGTCTGCTCGTCTCCGCCGCCGGGCTCGGCTGCAACAACTTCGGGCGCGCGGGCACGCGCACCGAGACGGTCGAGGGAACGCGTGCGGTGATCGATGCGGCGATCGACGCGGGCGTCACGCTGTTCGACACCGCCGACGTGTACGGCCGGGAGTTCGGGCTCAGCGAGACGCTGATGGGGGAGGCCCTCGACGGTCGCCGGGACGAGGTTCTCCTCGCGACGAAGTTCGGCCACGCGGCGCTGGCACCCGCGCACCTCGGTGCGTCGAAGGGGTCGCGCTCCTACATCCGCTGGGCGGTCGAGGGTTCGCTGCGGCGACTGCGCACTGACCACATCGACCTCTATCAGCTGCATACCCCCGATCCCGACACCCCCATCGAGGAGACGCTCGATGCCCTCCGCGATCTGGTGCGGGAGGGGAAGGTGCGCTACCTCGGGCACTCCAACTTCGCAGGGTGGCAGATGGTCGCCGCGGATGCCGCGGCATCCGATGTGCCCTTCATCTCGGCGCAGAACCACTACAGCCTGCTGGCTCGCGGCTCCGAGCGCGAGGCGCTGCCGGCCGTCGAGCACCTCGGCCTCGGGTTCTTCCCCTTCTTCCCCCTCTACAACGGACTGCTCACCGGCAAGTTCACGCGCGCCGGCGGGCCGGCCGACAGCCGCATCATGAACGTGCGCCCGCACCTGTGGCGCGACGCGCCCTGGGATGCTCTCGAGGGGTATCAGCGCTTCTGCGACGCGCGCGGCATCACCATGCTCGAGGCGACGTTCGGCTGGCTCCTCGCGCGCCCCGCGACCTCGAGCGTCATCGCCGGGGCGACGTCTGCCGAACAGATCGCGCAGAACGCGGCGGCATCCACCGCGTGGCACCCGACTGCCGCGGATCTCGCCGAGATCGACGCGCTGATTCCGCTGCCCGCCGACCCGGCCGCCTAGGAGGACACCATGCTCGGAACTCTGCTCGTGCGCTACCTGCGGCCGGCGTGGCCGCTCATCGTCGGCGTCGTCGTCTTCCAGCTCGCCCAGTCGGTGGCGTCGCTGCTGCTGCCGACCCTCAACGCCAACATCATCGACCAGGGCGTGGTCGCGGGCGACATCGGGTACATCTGGAACACGGGAGGCCTGATGCTCGGCATCAGCCTGGTGCAGATCGTGTGCGCGATCGTCGCCGTCTACTTCGGATCGCGCCTGGCCATGGGGATGGGCAAGGACCTGCGCCACGACATCTTCCACCGCGTGGTCGGCTTTTCGCAGCGCGAGGTCGGCACGTTCGGGCCGCCCTCCCTGATCACCCGCAGCACCAACGACGTGCAGCAGGTGCAGATGCTGGTGCAAGTGTCGGCGACCCTCATGATCTCGGCGCCCATGCTCGCCATCGGCGGCATCATCATGGCGATCACGCAGGACACCGGCCTGAGCTGGCTGATGGCCGTGTCGATCCCCGTGCTGCTGATCATCGTGGCGCTCATCGTCTCCCGCATGGTGCCGGCTTTCAGCCGGATGCAGAAGCGCATCGACCGGGTCAACCAGATCCTGCGCGAGCAGCTCAGCGGCATCCGGGTGGTGCGCGCCTTCGTACGCGAGGACACCGAGCGCGCCCGGTTCGGCGCCGCCAGCGGTGACCTGATGCGCACCGCGACGACCGCCGGAAACTACATGGCGCTCATGTTCCCCGCGGTGATGCTCGTGCTGAACGTCTCGAGCGTCGCCGTGATCTGGTTCGGCGCGTTCCAGGTGCAGAGCGGCGGTGTGCAGATCGGCACGCTGTTCGCGTTCCTCAGCTACCTGATGCAGATCCTCATGGGTGTGATGATGGCGACGTTCATGTTCGTGATGATCCCGCGCGCCGCGGTCTGCGCGACGCGCATCGGCGAGGTGCTCGACACCGAGCCGTCGGTCGCCGCTCCGGCCGTTGCCGCCGCTGCTCCTTCGCGCACCGGTCGGATCGAGTTCGTCGACGTCGACTTCACCTACCCCGGTGCCGATGCGCCCGTGCTGCACGATCTCACGTTCACGATCGAGCCGGGGACGACGACCGCCGTGATCGGATCCACAGGTGCCGGCAAGACGACCCTGGTCGGACTCATCGCGCGACTGTTCGACGCGACCGAGGGCTCGGTGCGGGTCGACGGGGTGGATGTGCGCCAGCTCGACCCCGACGACCTGTGGTCCCGACTCGGACTCGTGCCGCAGCGCGCGTTCCTGTTCTCGGGCACGGTCGCCTCGAACCTGCGCTACGGCGACGTCGCGGCATCCGATGACGACCTCTGGACCGCCCTCGAGATCGCCCAGGCCGGGGACTTCGTCCGCGCGATGCCCGAAGGCCTCGCCGCACCGATCGCACAGGGGGGAACGAACGTCTCCGGCGGGCAGCGGCAGCGCCTCGCGATCGCCCGCGCGCTCGTGAAAGCGCCACCCGTCTACGTGTTCGACGACTCGTTCTCGGCTCTGGATCTGAGAACGGATGCCGCGCTGCGCCGCGCGCTCGCTGTGCGCGTGCCCGGGGCGACGAAGGTGATCGTCGCCCAGCGAGTCTCGACCATCGTCGGGGCCGACCAGATCCTCGTGCTCGACCACGGCCGCATCGTCGGTCGGGGGACGCACGACGAACTCTTGGCATCCAACGACACATATCGCGAGATCGTCGATTCGCAGCTCGCGGCGGAGGAGGCAGCATGAGCGGGCCGGGAGCTGGTCGCGGGCCGATGCGGGGCGGCGGTCGCGGGCCGTTCGGAGGACAGGGGGCGCCGGCCGAGAAGGCCGACGACTTCGGCAGCAGCGCCTGGCGGCTGCTGGGCACGCTGCGACCGTGGCGCATCGCGCTCATCGGCGTCGTCGTCCTCGGTGCGGTGAGCGTGTTCCTGAGCGTGCTGGGTCCCAAGATCCTCGGCAACGCGACCGATCTCGTGTTCGCCGGCTTCCTCTCGATGCACATGCCGTCGGGAGTGACCCGTGACCAGGTCATCGAGTCGCTGCGCGCGCAGGGCCAGACCCAGCAGGCCGACCTGCTGTCCGGGGTCAACTTCACCCCCGGTGCCGGCATCGACGTGAACGCACTCGCCGGAGTCATCATCACCGTGCTTGTGATCTATGTGATCGCGAGCGTCCTCAGCTGGGCGCAGGCGTACATCCTCAACGTCGTGGTACAGCGCGCGATGAACCGCCTGCGCGGCCAGGTGGAGGAGAAGATCCACCGGCTCCCGCTCGCCTACTTCGACACTGTGCAGCGCGGCGAGCTCCTCTCCCGGGTGACGAACGACGTCGACAACATCGGACAGACCATGCAGCAGACGTTGTCGCAGGTCGTGGTCTCACTGCTCACGGTCGTGGGCGTCTTGGTCATGATGTTCGTCATCTCGCCCATCCTCGCCGTGATCGCGCTCGTGACGATTCCGCTGACCATCGTGGTCACCGCTCTGGTCGCGCGTCGATCGCAGAAGCTGTTCGTCGCCCAGTGGCGAGCGACAGGTGTGCTGAATGCCCGCGTCGAGGAGACGTTCTCGGGCCACTCCGTGGTGAAGGTGTTCGGCCATCAGAAGGAGGTCGAGCGGGACTTCCTGGCCGAGAACGACGAGGTCTACCGGGCCAGCTTCGGCGCCCAGTTCGTGTCCGGCATCATCATGCCGGCCATGATGTTCATCGGAAACCTGGTCTACGTCGCGATCGCGGTGGTCGGCGGCCTTCAGGTCGCAGCCGGCGCGCTCTCGATCGGCTCCGTGCAGGCGTTCATCCAGTACTCGCGCCAGTTCACCCAGCCTCTCAGCCAGCTCGGCTCGATGGCGAACCTGCTCCAATCGGGAGTCGCCAGTGCCGAGCGGGTGTTCGAGCTGCTCGACCAGCCCGAGGAGACGCCCGACCCTCGTGACCCGGAGACCGTCGATCCCACCGCGAGCGAGCTGCGGTTCGACGACGTCGCCTTCCGATACGTCGCCGACTCCCCGCTGATCCACGATCTGTCCCTCGTGGCGACGCCGGGGAGCACGGTCGCGATCGTCGGGCCCACAGGCGCGGGAAAGACGACGCTCGTCAACCTGCTGATGCGCTTCTACGACATCGACGACGGCGCGATCACGCTCGACGGGCTCGACACCCGGCGGATGACTCGCGCCGACCTTCGCGCGCGCACCGGCATGGTGCTGCAGGACACGTGGCTGTTCGCCGGGACGATCCGTGACAACATCGCGTACGGCGACCCCGAGGCATCCGAGGAACGACTCGTCGAGGCGGCGACCGCCGCCTACGTCGACCGGTTCGTGCATGCCCTGCCGGACGGCTACGACACCGTGCTCGACGACGACGCGGCGAACCTCAGCGCGGGGGAGCGGCAGCTCGTCACGATCGCGCGCGCGTTCCTCGCAGACCCGCGCATCCTGATCCTCGACGAGGCGACGAGCTCGGTCGACACCCGCACCGAGCTGCTGATCCAGCGGGCCATGTCGCGCCTGCGGGCCGACCGCACGTCGTTCGTGATCGCGCACCGGCTCTCGACGATCCGTGACGCCGATCTCATCCTGGTGATGGAGGACGGCGCCATCGTCGAGCAGGGATCGCACGACGAACTGCTTGCGCGCCGCGGCGCCTACTGGCGGCTCTATCGGGCACAGTTCGACGACCCGGCGAGCATCGATGCGGAGGAGCCGGTACGGTGACGGGCCGGCCCGTGGAGCGGCTCGGGCGGCTGCGGGCGGTTCCATTAGGATGTGAGGGCGCTGCGGGCAGGTGTGTCCCGGCGTCCACCCGACGAGAGGATGCCGTGTGCCCGAGCTGACGACGAGCGCGCACGACGTGCCGCTCCCGGCGGGCCCGATCCACCTGCGGTGGGCGGCGGCGACCGACACCGGCCGACGCCGCGAAGTGAACCAGGATGCGGTGCTCGCCCGCTACCCGTTGTTCGTCGTGGCCGACGGCATGGGCGGGCACATCGGCGGAGAGATCGCCAGCGCCTCCACCGTCACCCGCCTCGGCGACCTGGTCGACCATGGCAGCGTCACTCCCAAGGGCATCGAGAAGGCACTCGGACGGGCCGTCAAGGACATCGCCTCGCATCCGGAGACGACCGACGAGGGCACGGGAACGACCGTGACCGGCGTCTATCTCGACACCGCCGTGCGCGACCCGCACTGGGTCACGCTGAACATCGGCGACTCTCGTGTCTACCTCCTCCGCGCCGGCACCCTCGTCCAGATCACGACAGACCACTCCGTCGTGCAGGAGCTCGTCGCGGCCGGGCGGCTGAGCCCCGAAGAGGCCGAGCAGCATCCGTACGGCAACGTGATCACCCGCGCGGTCGGGCCGACCGACAGTGTGCGACCCGACTACGTGCGCCTCGACATCGTCGACGGCGATCGCTTCGTCGTGTGCTCCGATGGGCTGACCAAGGAACTCACCGACTTCGGCATCCAGCACTTCCTCCGCGAGCACGCCGACCCGGCTGATGCCGTCTCGGCCATGCTCGAGGCCGCCCTCGAGAACGGCGGCCGCGACAACGTGACGATCATCGTCGTCGACGTGTCGGCGCCGGGCTACGGCCACGACGATGACGTCGACCGCGACGACGCCGACGACGACGCGCCCACCAACCCGGTTCCCGTCGTCGGGCCCTGACTCTCCTCCACACCGACGGTGACGGACGCGGCAATCCACCGCCGTCGTCCGACCGCGCCCGCGGGCCGCGTCCGACTGCTGGACTCGACGCATGTCCGGCACACCACCCACCCTCGCCCCTCTTCCGGTGGCTGTGCGCCTGCCGGCGACCCCTGACTCGCCCCGTCGGCCCGGGATCCCGATGTTCGCCGCCATCGTGCCTGTGGCCGGAGCGGTGGGAATGTGGCTGCTCACCGGATCGGTCGCGATGCTCTGGTTCGCCGCCCTCGGCCCCCTCATCGCCGGGGCGACCCTTCTCGACGGCGCCCGCACGCGGCGCCGCGAGCGGCGGGCGGCATCTCGCAGCTTCGAGGCCGAGCTCACGCGGGCCGCGGCGGAGATCGCTGGACGTCACGACGACGAGCGCCGCCGTCTTCGAGCGGTGCATCCCGATGTCGCCACGATCGCCGCGTCGCCCGACGAGATCTGGCGGATCGTCCCCGGCCGCGCCGCGCGGGTCACGGTCGGGCGCGGGTCGATCCCGAGCGCCGTTCCGGTCGACGGCGGCGCCGGCGACCCACGTGTCGAGGAGCTGCGACACGCGGCCGCGGTGCTCGACGACGCGACGGTGACGGTGCCGGTCGACGCGGGGATCGCGGTGGTCGGCCCGCGAGTCGCGGCATCCGCCGTCGTGCGCGCCCTTGCCGCCCAACTGGTCCTCACCCGTCCGCCGGGGGAGCTGCGCGTCGTCGTCCCGCGCCGAGACGCCCACCCGTGGGCGGATGCCCTGCCGCACCGCCGCGCGGCGGAAGGTGCCACCCTTGCGCTGCTGGAGCCCGGCGACATGCCGCCGGGCGAGGCCCGGCTGCTGATCGCGCGCGTGGACGACGGCGCCCCGCCGCCGCCGTGGTGCGCGGCGGTCATCACCCTCGACGGTGCCCTCCACGGGCGTGTCGACTACGCCGGATCGACGCTCCACATCGTGCCCGAGGCGCTCGGCGCCGACCAGGCCCGTGAGATCGGCAACCTACTTCGTGAGCGCGGTCGCGCCATCCTCGGCGCAGGGGACGCGACCGAGACCGTGCCGCTCGCCGCACTCGTCGACCGCGGACGCCCGCCACGGCCCGGCACGCTCGAGGTGGCGTTCGCCGCCACGCGCGCCGGCGCGATGCCTGTGGACCTCGTGGCCGATGGTCCGCATGCGCTCGTGATCGGCGTGACCGGATCGGGCAAGAGCGAGCTGCTCATCTCGTGGGTGACGGCGCTCGCGCTGCACCACACGCCGGCCGAGGTCACGTTCCTGCTCGCCGACTTCAAGGGCGGCACGGCCTTCGACGCCCTCGCGGCGCTGCCGCACACGGCGGGTGTCATCACCGATCTCGACGGCGTCGGCGCCCGCCGGGCGATCGAGAGCCTGCGAGCCGAGATCCGCACCCGTGAGGCGGTGCTCGCACGCGCGGGCGTAAGGGATATCCGCGACGCCGACGGACTGCTGGCTCGGCTCGTGATCGTGGTCGACGAATTCGCCGCCCTTCTCGACGCCCATCCGGAGCTCGCAGCCGTGTTCACCGACATCGCCGCCCGTGGGCGCGCCCTCGGCATGCACCTGGTGCTGGGCACCCAGCGCGCGAGCGGCACGGTACGGGACGGGTTGCTCGCCAACGTACCGCTGCGGCTGGCCCTGCGTGTGACCGATCCGCATGACAGTCGATGGGTGATCGGCGACGATGGCGCCGCAGCCCTGCCGGGCGACCTTGCGTCACGGGGGCTCGCGTTCGTCCGGCGCCCGTCGGATGTCGCTCCCGTGCGCGTGCGCGTCGCGCTCACGGCACGCGAGGACATCGCCGCCGCGGCGGAGGCGGACACGTGCGAGGTGAGGCCGCCGTGGCTTCCGCCGCTTCCCGTGCGCGTGCCGCTGCGCTCTCTCGACCGCGCCGGACTCGCAACGCGCACGGTGCTCCTCGGGGTGCGCGACGAGCCCGAGCGGCAGCGCCGCACCACCGCCGTGCTCGCGCCGCACGATCGGGGGCTGCTCGTGGTCGGCGGCTCACGCTCCGGAAAGTCCGCGCTCCTCGCCGTCGTGGCGGCGCAGGTGCCGGCGGCCTCTCTGGTCGCACTCCCCGACGATCCTGAACGACTCTGGGACGCCCTCGTGCGACTCGACGAACAGGGGATGCCGCGTCGCGGTGTGCTCCTGCTCGATGACCTCGATGCCGTCGTCGCCCGGTTCCCCGCCGACTACGGTGCGGTCGTGCAGACGCGTCTCGAGCGCGTCGTGCGCTCGCTCGGTGATGGCGATGCCCGTGCGGTGGTGACGACTCAGCGGGTCTCGGGCGCTGCCGCCCGAATCGCGGAGCTTCTGCCCCACCGCGCCGTCCTCGCGCTTCCGGGCCGGTCCGATCACGTCGCGGCGGGAGCAGCGGCGTCCAGCTTCTCAACGACACGCCCGCCCGGCCGCGCCGTCTGGGGAGACCACGAGGTCCAGTTCGCGCTCGCCGCGGATGCCGACGATGCTCCGAGCGCTCCGGACGAGCGCGACGCCGAGAGTGCGGACGCACCGATCTGGCGACCGACGATGCCGCTCGCCGGTGTCGTCGTGCGCGGTGCGCGCGCGACACGCGGCCTTCACGAGGCGCTTCGCGGCCACGGACTCGCCGTGCACACCGTCGCCGAGGTCGTCGCCGAGCCCGGCCGCCTCGACGACGACACCACTGGTCGGGTCGTGATCGTCGGCGACGCCGACGACTGGCAGCGCGCGTGGGCGGTCCTCGGGCGCGTGCGGGGGCACGGGGAGCTCGTCATCGACGCCGGCCACGGCGGGGAGTATCGGTTGCTGTCGGGAGAACGCGACCTTCCGCCGTATTGGCGCTCGCCCCGCGGTCGCGGGTGGCGGATCGCGGACGGAGAGGTCACGCGCGTCACCGTTCCCGGTGTGCTCTGCTGACGCTCGGGCCCCGCGGGCGTCAGACGGTGGGTCGGATCGCTCCCACCGGAGCGCCGCCCCCGCGCACGACGAGATCGAGCGAACGGATCGCCGCGGCCGCGGCATCCGCCGTCAAGGCCCCCGCGCGCTCGAGCAGACGGACGGCGACGGCGCTCGCCGCGCGCGGCGAGCCGTCGAGCACCTTCAGTGCCGCGGTCGTGCCGTCGGGTGCGGCCATGATCATGACACCCTCGGCACCGCGCTTCGCGAAGACCCCGAGCGACGTGATGAGGGTCGTGTCGGCCGTACCCGGCCCCGCGATGGTCCACGGGTTCTCCCGCACCGCGCGCACCAGCTGCGCACCCAGACGGTGCATCGCGAACGGAGATCGCTCCGACGCCGTCGCGAGACGATGGATGCCACGGGCGAGCCCGATGAGGCTCACCGCGTGCACGGGCGCTCCGCACCCGTCGATCGCAGTGACCGCGGGCCGCTCGCCTGACAGGCGCTCGACCGTTTCGCGCACATGCACCTGAAAGGGATGGTCGATCTCCAGGTAGCCGTCGACGTCCCAACCGCTCGCGCGGCATGCGGCGAGCATCGCCGCGTGCTTGCCCGAGCACTCCATGCGCACCCGCGTCTTCGGGGAATGATCACGCACCAGCGCATCCCGGGTCTCGACATCGTTCGGCCAGGCCGCCGGGCATTGCAGCGCGTCCTCCGTGAGATCCACCGACTGCAGGATGCCGCGCACGACATCAGCGTGCCGGTCGGTGCCCGTGTGGCTCGCCGTCGCCAGGCCCCGCTGTACATCGTCGAGCTCTGCCCCGGCGGTGAGCGCTGCCACCGCCTGCAGCGGCTTCAGCGACGATCGAGGAAGGATGGGCGCCGCAGGGTCGCCGAGCCGCAGCACCTCGGCGCCGTCGGCGGCGAGCACGACGGCGCTTCCCGCATGGCGGGACTCCACGAAGCCGTTGCGCTCGACGACGGCGAGCTCGGCGGCATCGGCGATGCGGAAGGTCTCGGGCATCCCCCCAGCCTATCGTCGGGCCTCTCCGCCCCCACCGCCTCGTGTGCGTCCGGCCGGTGCGAGACTGGGCGCATGATCGGCGAGCACACCTATCGCGTCCGTGCCACCTGGGATGGCAACCGGGGAGCGGGAACCACCGGCTACCGCGACTACGATCGCGCGGTCACGTTGGCGATCGACGGCAAGCCGGACCTCGCTGCGTCCTCCGACAAGCCCTTCCGCGGAGATCCGACACGATGGAACCCCGAAGATCTTCTCCTCGCGGCGCTGTCGGAGTGTCACCTGCTGTCCTACCTTCACGCCTGCGTCACCGTCGGCGTCGTCGTCACCTCGTACGAGGACGACGCTCACGGGGTGATGCGGGAGGACGGACGGGGCGGTGGAGCCTTCGTCGACGTGGTGCTGCGCCCCCGGGTGACCGTCGCGGACGCGTCGATGGTGGCCGCCGCGGAAGCCGCGCACGCGCAGGCGAACGAATGGTGCTTCATCGCCAACTCCGTCGCCTTCCCGGTGCGGCACGAGGCATCCGTCACCGTCGGCTGAGCGTCACGGGTGGTCCGCCCTCGTCGGCGCCAGTTCAGCGGCGCTCGTGGGGGAGCGCCTGCTTGATGCGCTCGATCGCGGTCGGAGCCGGCGGCTCGTTGTAGATCCCCGCGAGTTCCTGCTCGGAGAGGGCGTGGATCGCGGCCATGATCGCGTCCGTCGCCTGTCGTCGGGCGCGGCCCGACGACGCCGGGCCCAGGTGGCGCAGCTCGAGGGGTTCACCGAAACGCACGACCATGCGCGGACGAAGCTTGGGCACCTTCGCGCCCACGGGCATGGCGAGGTTCGTGTTCTGAAGGCCGACGGGCACGACCTTCGCACCCGTCTGGAGCGCGAGGAACGCGACCCCGGTCCGCCCCTTGTACAACCGACCGTCGAGCGACCGCGTTCCCTCGGGGTAGAGCGCGACGGCCTTCCCCTCCTCGAGCATCTGCCGGTGCTGCTCGAGGGCGTCGAGTGCCGCCTGACCGGCGCCACGCTGAACCGGGCTCGCACCGAAGGACGTGAAGAACAGACGAGACAGCGCTCCCTTCAGCCCGGTGCCGGTGAAGTAGCTCGATTTGGCCAGGAAGTACACGGGACGCGTGGAGGTCACCGGGATGATCACCGAGTCGATGAACGACAGATGGTTGCTCGCGAAGATGACCGGGCCGGAGGTGGGGATGTTCTGGCGCCCCTCGACACGAGGGCGGTACACGAAGCGGGCGATGGGGGCGAGCACCGAACGCCCGAAGGCATATGTCGCCTTGGCGCGGTCGCGGCCATAGGTGGGTGCGACGTCGTCCGGAGGGCTCTGCTCGTCGTCGTCGTGAGGCACCAGACGAGGGTACCGCGCGACATATGCGCGCACGGTATGCCGCGGCATCCGTCGTTCTCAGGCATCGCATCAGGCGAGTGCGGTTAGATGGAGTGTTCCCCGACCGAATGAATCGCGAGGTGTTGCGTGCGTATCCGCTCCCTGACCACCCTGGCCGCTGTCGCCGTCGTCGCGGCCGCCCTGACCGGGTGCTCGGCCAACTCCACCCCGTCCCCGACCGCGAGCGCCGACCTCTGCTCGGCCGCGGCACCCTCCGGCTCGGCCTCCGACTCGGTGAAGGTCGCCGGCGACGCCGGCAAGCCGGCCACCGCCACCTTCACGTCGCCGCTCGAGACCTCGAGCATCGAGCGCACGGTCGTCTCCGACGGCACCGGCGCCGAGGTCAAGGCCGGCGACTTCGTCTCGTACGCGTTCACCGCGTACTACAGCGACAACGGCCAGCAGGCCGGCTCGCTCGGCTACACCGCCGGTGAGCTGCTGCCCCAGCAGCTGTCGCCGGAGTCGACCCTCGGCCAGTTCATCGGCTGCGTCAAGGTCGGCGCGCGCCTCGTGATCACGAACCCCTCGACCGAGTCGGCGCCGGGTGCCGTCTACGTGCTCGACGTGCTCGGCGTCACCCCCACCGCCGCGTGGGGAACCGCCCAGACCCCGACCGCGGGCTTCCCCGCGGTGACGCTCTCCTCGACCGGCGAGCCCTCGATCACGATCCCGAGCGGTGCCACCGCGCCGACGACGACCGAGGTCGAGACGCTCAAGAAGGGTGACGGCACCACCGTCGCCGAGGGTGACCAGGTGCTGCTGCAGTACAAGGGCGTGAAGTGGTCCGACGGGTCGACCTTCGACGCGAGCTGGGGCAAGAACGGCCCCACGACGCTCGGCACGAGCGGTGTGATCACCGGCTTCTCGAAGGCGCTCGTGGGCCAGACCGTCGGCTCGCAGGTGCTCGTCGTCATCCCGCCGGCCGACGGCTACGGCGAGAAGAGCGAGAGCAACACGAGCGCGCTCGCGGGGGAGACCCTCGTGTTCGTGATCGACATCCTTGCGACCCAGCACACGTCGACCAACTGATCGCCCGCTCGTGAGCGACCTCGCCGCGCCGCGGCGCGTCATCGTGCTCGGGTCATCCGGGTCGATCGGCACGCAGGCGCTGGACGTGATCTCCGCCAACCCCGAACGCTTCGAGGTGGTGGGGCTCGCGACCGGCTCGGCGCGCGAGGTGCTCGCCGAGCAGGCCGCGCGGTTCGGCGTCGCCGACACGGCACTGGGGGCCGAGGCTGCCGAGCAGCTGGTTCGGGATGTCGCGTGCGACGTCGTCGTGAACGGGATCACCGGTTCGGTGGGGCTCGGGCCGACGCTCGCGGCCCTCGAAGCGGGACGTACCCTCGCGCTCGCCAACAAGGAGTCGCTCATCGTCGGCGGCGACCTGGTGAAGCGGATCGCAGCGCCCGGCCAGATCGTGCCGGTGGACTCGGAGCACTCGGCGATCGCGCAGGCGCTGCGATCAGGCAGTTCGGCTGAGGTGCGGCGCCTGGTGGTGACGG
>NZ_MEGA01000057.1:0-14494 GCF_001725695.1 Microbacterium sp. SCN 71-21 | reverse complement strand
AGAAGCCGAAGAACACGATGAAGCGGAAGAACTCCGCGAGATCGCGTGCCCGGGCGACCGCGTCGGCGTCGGTGTCGTCCTGGGCGTCGCCGATCTCGTCGATGGCGGTCGCGAGGCGCGCGTACACGGGCGCGTTGAGGGCGACGGAGCTGTAGAAGCCGTCCTGCACGATCTCGTAGCGATCGCGGCGGTCGCCGGGAACAGAGCGTCGGTGCACGAAACGCAGTGTCACCAGGTAGCGCACCGCCCCCGACACCGCCGCGGGGCTCACTCCGAGGCGGTCGGCGAGCTCGGCCGCCGTGTACCCCGTGGCCGGGGCCGCGACGAGCGCCATCATCACGCGGGCCGGCATCCGTGCCATGCCGGCCGCGGTCATCATGGCCGCGGCTTGCTCGGCGGGCTCAAGGGCGCGATGGGCGGGGAGCGTCATCCGTCACCGGCCAGTTCGCGGCGCCGCATGAGGGCCAGGGATGCCGCACCTCCGATGAGGACCGCGGCCACCAGCCACCACAGCCCTTGCACGTCGGTTCCCGAGCCGGTGACGGTGGGCGCCGCGGCGATCGGCGCAAGGTGCACGATCCAGTCGGGCAGCCGGTAGAGCGGGCCGAAGAGGCCGACGACCGTGGCCAGCCCGACGAGCGTCCAGCCGACGGCGAGCGTCGCCCGGGGCAGCACCGTGAGCACGAGCGCCGTGACCACGATGAACACCAGCGCGGCGACGAACTGCCCGGCGCCGACGACCACCGCGTCACCGAACAGCGACCAGTCGGGCGCGCTCTGTCCGGCCAGGCCCGCTGCCGCCCCGACGATCGCGCCGCCGACGGTCGCCGCCGCGCCGATCGTGGCGATCGCGACGTAGTCGGCCAGCCAGCGCACCCGCCCGACCGGGGTCGCGAGCAGAGCCTCGACCGTGCCGTGCGCCTCCTCCTGGCGAGCGCGCCCGACGATCTGCACGCCGCAGCAGGCAGCGAGCACACCCACGAGCGTGAAGAAGATGACGATCGCGCCGACCGCGAGCGAGCCGCCCTGCGTCAGCGCGGCGAGCAGTTGCTCGACGGACGGCAGCTGGGTCGCCGCCTGGGACAGCACCGACGACAGGCTCGTCGCGAGCAGTCCCGACACGAAGCCCCCGATCGCCCAGCCGAGGATCGCCGGCCACGTGAGCGCCCATACGAGCCCGGTCGAGCTCGACAGTGCCGCGCCGGCCGTCGCGCGCGCCCGCCGTTCGGGCAGCAGGCTCTCGCCAAGGTCGCGCACCGACTGCAGGGCGACGGATGCCGCGGCCAGCCCGGCCGCGACGAGTGCGCAGAGCGCGACCGGCCACAGGTTGTCGTCGGCCCAGGGTCGCGCGTTCTCGATCCACCCGTACGGCGAGAACCAGGCGAGCGGGGCGCTCTGGATGCGCTGGAGGTCGGCGGAGGGTGTGCCGAGCGCGTTGCCGAGCCCCGCCACCAGGTAGGCGACGAGCATCACCCACACGCCGAACGCGTTGGCGCTGCGGCCCGACGCGAAGACCTGCGCGCCGATCAGTCCGACCCCGTAGGCGAAGAACCCGAGCGCTCCGCTGCCGAGACCGGCGACGAGGCTGCCGGTGGCGGGCAGCCCGCACGCGAGGAACGCGACGGCGACGAGAGCGGCGAGCAGCGCGTTGGCGATGAGGCCGTGCACGATCGTCGCGACCAGCGGGGCGACGCGCCCGGCGGGGGTCGCGGCCACGAGCTCGGTGCGGCCGGCGTCCTCGTCGGCGCGGGTGTGGCGCACGGCCATGAAGGAGCTCATGAACGCGGCCATCATCGCGAGGAACGGGAGGATCAGGAACCCCGTGAACGCGCCGAGGTCCGCGCCCGACGGCAGCCCGCGGAACAGCATGATGACGGGGTTCGCGGCCGCGGTGGCGAGCAGGTTCACGCGGTCCGTCTCGGTGCCGTACGACCCGTTCACGGCCGAGACCGTGAACGCCGCGAGCACGGCGGTGCCGCCGATCCAGATGACGAACTGCCAGAGGTCGCGCCGCAGCCGCTGGCGCAGCAGGGTGATCATCGCGTCGACCCGGCAGTGAGGTCGTCACCGTAGTGCCGCAGGAAGAGCTCCTCGAGCGAGGGCGGCTCGATGCGCAGGCCCGTCACCCGACGGGTCGCGAGCTCGGGCAGCACGGATGCCACGGCGTCGCTGTCGACGGTGAACCGCACCCGGCCGTCGGCGACGCTCACGTCGTGGGCCTCGGCGATGCCGTCGGCGGTCGTGCCCGCCGCGTCGAACGACACCTCGGTGCGGGTCAGGTGCCGGAGGTCCGCGAGCGTGCCGGCCTCCACGACCTTCCCGGCGCGGATGATGCTCACCCGGTCGCACAGCTGCTCGACCTCGGAGAGGATGTGGCTCGAGAGCAGCACGGTGGCGCCGGCATCCTTCACCCGGGTCACCTCGCGTCGGAACACGACCTCCATGAGCGGGTCGAGACCGCTCGTCGGCTCGTCGAGGATGTAGAGCTCGGCGGGCACGCTGAAGGCCGCGATGAGTGCCACCTTCTGCCGGTTCCCCTTCGAGTAGGCGCGGCCCTTCTTGCGCGGGTCGAACGCGAACACGTGCTCGAGGCGCTCGCGCTCGGTGCGGTAGGCGGCCGAGCGGGTGTCGGCGCCGCGCAGGCGGGCGAGCACGTCGATCGACTCGCCGCCGGAGAGGTTCGGCCACACGTTCACGTCGCCCGGCACATACGCGAGTCGCCGGTGCAGTGCCACCGCGTCGCGCCACGGGTCGCGGCCGAAGACCGCCGCGGTGCCGCCGCTCGCGCGGGCAAGCCCCAGGAGGATGCGGATGGTGGTCGACTTGCCGGCCCCGTTGGGTCCGAGGAAGCCGTGGATATCGCCGGCGCCGACCGCGAGGTCGAGGCCGTCGAGGGCGTTCTGGCGCCCGTAGCGCTTCACGAGTCCGGTGGTGCGGATGACATCGCTCATGGCGCTGAAGCTACGCCGATTTCACAAAACTGTGAAGAGTGCGGACCGTGTCAATCCAGTCGCTCGATGACCGTCGCGTTCGCCATGCCCGCGCCCTCGCACATCGTCTGCAGGCCGAACCGGCCGCCCGTCGCCTCCAGCTCGCCGACGAGGGTCGTGAGCAACCGCGTGCCCGAGGAGCCGAGGGCGTGTCCCAGGGCGATCGCGCCGCCCCGCGGGTTGAGGCGCGCGGGGTCGGCGCCGGTCTCGGCGAGCCAGGCGAGCGGCACGGACGCGAACGCCTCGTTGACCTCGAACGCGTCGATGTCGTCGATCGACAGACCCGTGCGCTGCAGCACCTTCGCGGTCGCCGGGATCGGTCCCGTCAGCATCATGATCGGGTCGTCGCCGACGACCGAGAAGCCGACGAAGCGGGCGCGGGGTCGCAGCCCCAGGCGCTGTGCGGCCTCGCGCGACATGATGAGCGCGGCCGAGGCGCCGTCGGTGAGCGGCGACGAGTTGCCCGCGGTCACCCGCCAGCCGATCTGCGGGAACCGCGCCGCGATCGCCTCGTCGACGAACGACGCCGGCAGACCCGCGAGCCCGCCGGCGGTGGTCGCCGCCCGCACGGTCTCGTCGGTGCGGTGCACGACGGGGGAGCCCGCGGCATCCGTCACCGTCACCGGCACGATCTCGTCGTCGAACAGACCGGATGCCGCGGCCGCCGCGGCGCGCGCGTGGGAGAGCGCGGCGACGTCGTCGAGCTGCGCGCGCGAGAGGTTCCACTGCGCCGCGATGAGCTCGGCCGAGATGCCCTGGTGCACGAGGCCGTCGGGGTAGCGCTCCCGCAGGCGCGGTCCGAGCACGTCGCGGCCGATCGCGGAGGTGCCGAGCGGGAGGCGGCTCATCGACTCGACGCCGCAGGAGATCACGATGTCCTGGCTGCCGGAGATGATCGCCTGCGCCGCGAACGTCGCCGCCTGCTGGCTCGACCCGCACTGGCGGTCGATCGTGGTGCCGGGCACGTGCTCGGGGAAACCCGCCGCGAGCAGGGCGTTGCGGGTGACGTTGGAGGACTGCTCGCCGACCTGCGCGACGCAGCCGCCGATCACATCGTCGACGAGGGCCGGGTCGATGCCGGTGCGGTCGACGAGCGCGGTGAGCACGGTCGCGAGCAGGTCGACGGGGTGCGTGCCCGAGAGCGCTCCGCCGGGCTTTCCCCGACCCGATCCGGTGCGCACGACGTCGACGATGACGGCTTCGGCCATGGGAGCTCCTTCGCGGCAGGGCGGATGCCGCCAGCCTACGCCCGGGCGGCGCCGGCGGCGCGGGTCCCCTGCGTATACGCAGAGCGCGACCTGCTCGAACCTGCTGGCGGAATCAGGGGCTGAGTGTATACACTAACGATGGCCAGCGACGAGGGAGGAGCGGCATGCGCGCCAGCGATCACACCTACACGACCCTCCTCGATGAAATCCAGTCCGGAGCCCTCGCCCCCGGCACGGTGCTCGCCGAGCCCGCCCAGTCCGCCCGCCTCGGGGTGAGCCGCACTCCGCTGCGCGCGGCGCTCGCGCGCCTCGCCGCCGACGGCCTCGTCGCGCAGGCCTCGCCGCGCGTGACCGTCGTCACGGGGGTGGATGCCGCCGACATCCGTGCGCTCTTCGAGATCCGCCGAGCGCTGGAGGAGACCCAGGCGCGCCTCGCCGCCGAGCGCGCCGACGCGGCCGTGTTCGCGGCGTTCGCCGCCGACTTCGACCACGCCCGCCTCGAGGGCGGCGAGGGGCGGGACGCCTACTACGCGCTCATCGCCCGGTTCGACGCCGCGCTCGACGCCGCCGTCGGCAACGACTACCTGGTGGCGGCCCTGCGCACCGTGCGCACCCACCTCGTGCGCGTGCGCCGGCTCGCCCGCGACAAGCCCGAACGCCTCGCCGCCTCGGTCGCCGAGCACCGCGTCATCGCCGACGCGATCGCCCGGCGCGACGCCGACCTCGCCGCCCACGCCACGCACGTGCACCTGCACAACGCGCTCACCAGCATCCTCGCCTCGCTCGCCGCCGACGCCGCATCCGCCGACGCATCCGTCGCCGAGCCCGCCCACCCCGCCGATCAAGGAGCAGCATGACCGTCACCCACCACGTCCGCGTCTACCGCAGCGACGAAGAGCTTCCCCGCACCGACCAGCTCGCCTGGAAGATCGCCGAGGTCGCCGCCGACCCGGTCGCTGTCACCGACGAGGTGGCCGACATGATCATCAACCGCATCATCGACAACGCCGCGGTGGCCGCGGCATCCCTCACCCGCGGGCCGGTGAGTGCGGCCCGCCAGCAGGCGCTCGATCACCCGGTGTCCGTGTCGGGCCCGGGTTCCACGGTCTTCGGCTGCGCCCTCGAGCGCACGACGAGCCCCGAGTGGGCGGCCTGGGCCAACGGGGTCGCGGTGCGCGAGCTCGACTACCACGACACCTTCCTCGCCGCCGAGTACTCGCACCCCGGCGACAACATCCCGCCGATCCTCGCCGTCGCCCAGCACGTCGGCGCGACCGGCGCACAGCTGCTGCGCGGCATCGCCACCGGGTACGAGATCCAGATCGACCTCGTGCGCGCCATCTCGCTGCACAAGCACAAGATCGACCACGTCGCCCATCTCGGCCCCTCCGCTGCGGCAGGCATCGGCAGCCTTCTCGGCCTGCCGGTCGAGACGATCTACCAGGCCGTCGGCCAGGCGCTGCACACCACCACCGCGACCCGGCAGTCCCGCAAGGGCGAGATCTCCACGTGGAAGGCCCACGCCCCCGCCTTCGCCGGCAAGATGGCCGTCGAGGCGGTCGACCGCGCGATGCGCGGCGAGACCAGCCCGGCGCCGATCTACGAGGGCGAGGACGGCGTGATCGCATGGCTCCTCGACGGGAAGGATGCCGCCTACGACGTGCCGCTCCCCGACCGCGGCGAGGCGAAGCGGGCCATCCTCGACTCGTACACGAAGGAGCACTCCGCCGAGTACCAGGCGCAGGCGTGGATCGACCTCGCCCGCAAGCTCGGCACCGCGCGGCCCGAACTGCGCGACCCCGAGAACATCGAGGCGATCGTGCTGCACACCAGCCACCACACGCACTACGTGATCGGCTCGGGCGCGAACGACCCGCAGAAGTACGACCCTGCGGCCTCCCGCGAGACCCTCGACCACTCGATCCCCTACATCTTCACGGTCGCCCTGCAGGATGCCGCGTGGCACCACGTCGACTCCTACCTGCCGGCGCGCGCGGCCCGCCCTGACACGGTGGCGCTGTGGCACAAGGTCACCACCGCTGAGGACGCCGAGTGGACCCGCCGCTACCACTCGGAGGACCCCGACGAGAAGGCGTTCGGCGGCCGCGTGGAGATCCGCCTCGCGAACGGCGAGACGATCGTCGACGAGATCGCCGTGGCCGATGCCCACCCGCTCGGCGCCCGCCCCTTCACCCGCCCCGACTACGTCGCGAAGTTCCGGCTGCTCGCCGAGCCCGTGCTCACCGCCGACGAGATCGAGCGCTTCCTCGACCTCGCCGAGCGCCTGCCCGAGCTGACCCCGGCCGAGGTGCGCGAGCTGTCGATCGTCGCGGCCCCCGGCGTGCTCGCCTCCGCCCCCGCCCCGAAGGGACTCTTCTGATGCTGTACAGCCAGACCCCCGCCGCCGAGAAGCGGCGCCTGTTCCGCGAGCGGCTGGCCACCGGCGAGCTGCTGCGGTTCCCGGGCGCGTTCAACCCGCTCTCGGCCCGGCTCATCGAGCGCAAGGGCTTCGAGGGCGTCTACATCTCGGGTGCGGTGCTCTCCGCCGACCTCGGGCTGCCCGACATCGGCCTCACGACCCTCACCGAGGTCGCCGGCCGCGGCCAGCAGATCGCCCGCATGACCGAGCTGCCGGCGATCATCGACGCCGACACCGGCTTCGGCGAGCCCATGAACGTGGCCCGCACGATCCAGACCCTCGAGGACGCCGGCATCGCCGGCACCCACATCGAGGACCAGATCAACCCCAAGCGGTGCGGTCACCTCGACGGCAAGGCGGTCGTCGACCAGGACACCGCGATCAAGCGCATCCGCGCGGCATCCGATGCCCGTCGCGACCCGAACTTCCTCATCATGGCGCGCACCGACATCCGTGCCGTCGAGGGGCTCGATGCCGCGATCGACCGCGCCAAGGCGCTCGTCGACGCCGGGGCCGACGCGATCTTCCCCGAGGCGATGCGCGACCTCGGCGAGTTCGAGGCGGTGCGCAACGCCGTCGACGTGCCGATCCTCGCCAACATGACCGAGTTCGGCAAGAGCGACCTGTTCAGCGTCGACCAGCTGCGGGACGTGGGGGTGAACATCGTCATCTGGCCGGTGTCGCTGCTGCGCATCGCCATGGGTGCCGCGGGCCGTGCGCTCGACACCCTCGTCGACGACGGCCACCTCACGTCGAAGCTCGGCGAGATGCAGCATCGCGCCGACCTCTACGACCTGGTGGACTACGAGGACTACAACCACTTCGACACCTCGGTGTTCAACTTCCAGATCACCCGCTGACGTCCGCGAAGGAGCAGACATGTCCGAGATCGAGATCAAGAAGGGCCTCGCCGGGGTCACGGTCGACTACACCGCGATCAGCAAGGTCAACCCCGACACCAACAGCCTGCTGTACCGCGGCTACCCGGTGCAGGAGCTCGCGGCGACCCAGTCGTTCGAGTCCGTCGCCCTGCTGCTGTGGAACGGCGACCTGCCGGATGCCGCGGCCCTCGCCGCCTTCGAGGGGTTCGAGCGCGCGCACCGCGGGCTCGACGCCGACGTGAAGACGGTGATCGACCTGCTGCCGCTCGAGTCCCACCCGATGGACGTCGTGCGCACCGCGGTGTCGGTCATCGGCGCGCAGGATGCCGCGGCATCCGACACCTCGCCCGCCGCCGACCTCGCCAAGGCGCAGCTGCTGTTCGCGAAGATCCCCGCGATCGTCGCCTACGACCAGCGCCGCCGCCGCGGTCAGCAGCCGGTGCCGCCGCGGGACGACCTCGGCTACGCGGCGAACTTCCTGTGGATGACGTTCGGCGAAGAGCCGGCCGACATCGTCGTCGACGCGTTCAACGTGTCGATGATCCTGTACGCGGAGCACTCGTTCAACGCCTCGACGTTCACCTCACGGGTGATCACGTCGACCACCTCCGACCTCTACTCTGCGGTCGTCGGTGCGATCGGTGCGCTCAAGGGCGCCCTGCACGGCGGGGCCAACGAGGCCGTCATGCACATCTTCGACGAGGTCGGCACGGCAGACAACGTCGGGCCCTGGCTCGACGAGGCCCTCGCCGCGAAGCGCAAGATCATGGGCTTCGGGCACCGGGTCTACAAGAAGGGCGACTCGCGCGTGCCGACCATGAAGGCCGCCCTCGACGACCTCGTGGAGTACTACGACGCCCGTGACCTCGCCGCGCTCTACGACACCCTCGAGAGCGAGTTCGTGGCCCGCAAGGGCATCTACCCGAACCTCGACTACCCGTCGGGCCCGGCCTACCACCTCATCGGATTCGACACCCTCACCTTCACGCCGCTGTTCGTCGCGGCGCGCATCGTGGGCTGGACGGCTCACATCATCGAGCAGACCGCCGCCAACGCGCTCATCCGTCCGCTGTCGGCCTACAACGGTCCCGACGAGCGGCACATCGACGGCTACGTCGCCTCGGCGGCCGACCGTGCGGCGGCGAGCCGCGAGGCGGAGTCCGCCGACTGACGTGGACATGACGAGGGGGTGGATGCCGCGGCATCCACCCCCTCGTCATGTGATCAGTGCGCTCGTCGCCGGCGCGTCATCAACAGCAGCACGGCGCCGCCGAGCAGCGCTGCCCCGGCGAGGACGAGCAGCCCCGAGAGGTCCGGAGCGCCGGTGCGCGGGAGCGTCGCGGCCGGATCGGCGATGGTGATGCCCTGGGACAGCGTCACCGCGGTGCCGTCGGCCGAGGTTCCCGTCACGATCACCGTGTGCGACCCCGTCACGCCCGAGGGGAGCGCGGTCGTGAGCGTCGCGACACCGGTGGACGAGACCGTGACGGTACCGAGCACGATGGGGTTCGAGTGCAGCACGAACGTCGCATCGGTTCCGGGCAGCAGCCCGGACGCGGTGAAGGTCTGGTCGCTGCCCGTCGTCACCGGGCCCGAGGGGACGGTGAGCGCCGACGCCGGTGCGGTGGTGACGACGATCGACACCACCACGGGAACCGCGTGGCTGTAGGCCGCGTCACCCGCTTGGATCAGCCCGACCACACAGGTGCCCGGAGTGAGGAGGCTGATGGTGAGTCCGCTGACGGAGCACGCTCCGGGGTCGCCGGCGTCGCCCAGCTCTGCCGTGACCGGGAGACCCGAGGTGGCGGTGGCCGCGAGGGTCACGGTCGTCCCGGTGTACCCCGACTCCGGTGCGCCGACGACCGAGATCGTCTGCGAGCCGTGCGGCGTGAGCCGCCCGCGGTAGAACACGGACGCTCCGTTGCCCGCCGACGTCACCGGAACGACGGCGACGGTGTAGGCCGTGCCGTTGACGAGGCCCGTGATCGTGCACGGCGACCCTGCGCAGCTGATCGTGACGGGTGCCGTGCCGCCGCGAGCGGTCACCGAGTACGACAGGATCGGCGCGCCACCGGTGTTCACCGGAGGAGCGAACGCGATGCTCACGGTCGTGTCGCCGGACCAGCCCTCGCTCAACCGCACGGCGTCGGAGGCGACGGCCGTGATCGAGAACGTCTGATCCACCTCGGGAGCAGGCGCCGTCGCGTCATCGCCGTCCTGGTGCGCGGCGATGGTGCAGTCGCCCGCGCTCACGGGAGTCAGTCCGCCCGCACGGGTCACCGTGCACACGTCCGGGGTGAGTGTCGTGAACGTCACCGGAAGGTCCGAGGTGGCTCGAGCCATGAGATTGGCCGTCATCGTGAAGGGAAGGCTCCCCGGGTTCGCGAACTCGATCGTCTGCGTGGCGAGCGGAGTCACGGTTCCTTCGTATTGCGCCGCGGGGCCGGTGTTCAGCTCGTTCTGGGCGGCGACCGAGACCTCGTAGGCAGATCCGTTCACGAGCCCGCTGACGGTGCACGGGGACGCATCGCATTCCTGGGAGCGCTGGCCCGCGGAGACGAGGTATCCGACGATCGGGCTGCGGCCGGTCTCGGTCGGCGGAGTGAACGACACCGTGACGGACCCCGACGCCGTGGTCACCGAGGTGATGGTCGGGGCGCCCGGCGTGCCCGGGTCGACCTGGAAGCTGCGCTCGACCGTCGTCGCCGGAAGGAACGCGTCGTTACCGGCCTGGTCCGCGTCGATCGTGCACGTGCCGTTCGCGTGGAACGTCGTGACGCCCGAGGGGGTGACGGTGCAGACGGCGTCCGTGGTGCTGGAGAAGCTCACCGGCAGATCGGAGTCCGACGTGGCCACCGCCGTGAACGGGGTGCCGTAGGTCTGGGTCTCCGGCTGCGCGAAAGTGATCGACTGCTCAGCCGCCGGGGTGACCGACGACGAGGCGCTCGAGGCGGGACTCGTGCCTGCGAGGTTCGAGGCAGTGACGGTGAACGTGTACGGTGTGCCGTTGGTCAGCCCGCTCACCGTGCAGGGGGAGCTGGAGCATCCGACACTCGTCAATCCTCCGGGCGAGGACGTCACTGTGTACGCCGTGATCGGAAGCCCGCCCGTGTTCGCGGGCGCGTGGAAGGAGACAGTCGCGGACGCGTCGCCGGCTGTCGCGCTGACGTTCGTCGGGGCCACAGGCGCCGACGGCACCTGGGCGACTGCGACGTCGTCGACGCGCACGTAGGTCGATGCCCCCGAGGCGGACAGCACAATGCGCGGCGTGCCGCTGGCGGCGGTCGTGAAGTTGACCATGCTGAAGCTCCACCCGGAAGCGTAGGTGTCCTCGCTCGTCTTCTTGACCGCGTACTGCGTGCCTCCGACGACCCCGTCGACGTAGGCGTCGAAGGTGCCGGAACTGTCCGGGATGGACTCCGGAGTCACAACACCGCCGTACCACCAGACGCCGAACTGGTAGGTGCTCGACGGCTGCAGGTGGGGCAGCGACTGCGTGACCGTGTCGGGGTCGTTCCCGCCCGCCGGTTGGAAGACGAGCACCCCGCTGCCCGAATGCGGGAGCTCGGTCGTCGGGCCGAGCGTGAGCGCCGACTCCGATCCGTCGCCGAAGGTGACTCCCCATCCCGGCACGATCTCGTCGCCGACGGGCGCCTGTTCGAAACCGCAGTTGTCGACGAGATTGGGCGGCAACGCCGTGCAATCCCGATAGGGCGCCGCGTTCTGCGCCAGTGCGGGCGCGGCCACGATGGGCGCCGCCGCGATCAGAGAGCCCAGCAGCGCGCCGAGCGCGACGACCGAGCCCATGACACTCTTGCGAGTCATGAGTTCCACCCCTTTGTGCGGCCCCCGCCGCGTTCTCTCGCGACCCCCGTCGCGAACGGACAAGCTGATGCCCAACAATCGCCCCACGCGATCGCCGCTGATCATAGGGGCTTGCGCTATCAGTTCGTTCACAGGTTTTGCAGGCCCGATTCCGCACCATCTCATCGATGGCTCATCGGCGCTCGCCATCCCACGTTCGGCGCGGCAGGATCGAAGATGTGCGCACCGATGAGGGTGCCCCGCAGACGGGAGGACCCATGGCCGAGTACGAGACGATCCTGGTCGAGCGCCGAGGGCGCGTCGGGTGGATCACCCTGAACCGCCCGCACGCGCTCAACGCGCTGAACGCCCAGCTCGCGAGCGAGCTGGGGGCGGCGGCATCCGATTTCGACGCCGATGACCAGATCGGATGCATCGTCATCACCGGCTCCGAGCGGGCCTTCGCCGCCGGCGCCGACATCAAGGAGATGGCCGACAAGACGCCGCTGGAGATGGAGCAGGGGAACCCCTTCGCGGGACTCGAGCGCCTCTCGCAGCTGCGCACGCCGCTCGTCGCGGCGGTCGCGGGCTTCGCCCTCGGCGGCGGGTGCGAGCTCGCGATGACGTGCGACATCATCCTCGCGGCCGACACCGCCCGCTTCGGGCAGCCTGAGATCAACCTGGGCGTGATTCCGGGGCTCGGCGGCACGCAGCGGCTGCCGCGCGCGGTCGGCGCGTACAAGGCGGCCGATCTCGTGCTCACGGCGCGCACGATCGACGCGGTCGAGGCGGAACGTGCGGGCCTCGCCTCCCGGGTCGTTCCCGCCGCCGAGCTGCTCGAGGTGGCTCAGACGGTCGCCGACGAGATCGCGGCGAAGTCGCTGCCGGTCGTCTACGCGGCGAAGGAGGCGCTGCGCGTCGCGCGCGAGTCGACCTTGACCGAGGGACTGCGGTTCGAGCGCCGGGTGTTCGTCTCGCTGTTCGGGCTTGAGGACCAGAAGGAGGGCATGACCGCCTTCCGTGAGAAGCGTGCGCCCGAGTTCCATCATCGGTGAGACTCAGTGTCATCGTTCGCCGTGATTCCGTTAGACTCTGCGATGGCGTAAGGAGTGCCCCGTGAAGATCGTCGTGCTGGTCAAAGAAGTCCCCGACACCTACGGTGACCGCAAGCTGTCTCTCGAGACCGGGCTCGCGGATCGCGCCGCGAGCGATGCGGTCATCGACGAGATCGGTGAGCGTGCCCTCGAGGTCGCGCTGAGCTACGCCGACAAGAACCCGGGCACCGAGGTCGTCGTGCTCTCGGTCACCCCCGAGTCGGCCACCGCGTCGGTGCGCAAGGCCCTCGCGATGGGGGCGGCGTCGGCCGTGCAGGTCGTCGATGAGGCCCTGCTCGGCGCAGACCTCGGCCTCACCGCCGAGGTGCTCGCCGCCGCCGTGCGCAAGGCGGGCTTCGACCTCGTCATCGCCGGAAACCAGTCGACCGACGGCTCGGGCGGTGTCATCGCCTCGATGCTCGGCGAGCTGCTCGACGTGCCGGCGGCCACCAGCCTCAGCACGGTCGAGATCGGCGACGGCGTCGTCACCGGCGAGCGGGCGATCGACGGCGCGACCACCACGGTCTCGGCGACCCTGCCCGCCGTCATCTCCATCACCGAGCGCCTGCCCGACGCCCGTTTCCCGAACTTCAAGGGCATCATGGCGGCCAAGAAGAAGCCGTACGAGACCTGGAGCCTCGCGGACCTCGACGTCGACGCGACGGATGCCGCGGCATCCCGATCGATCGTCATCGCGATCTCGGAGAAGCCGGCCCGCGCGGCCGGGACCAGGATCGTCGACGAGGGCGACGCCGGCACCAAGCTCGCCGAATACCTGATCTCGAACCGACTGGCCTGAGGAAGACGACGATGACCGACTTCGCGCCCGACACCATCCTCGTGCTGCTCGACGTGACCCCGTCGGGGGAGCTCGCCAGCTCGTCCGCCGGACTCCTCGGCGCCGCCGCCCAGGTGGGCACCCCCGTCGCGCTCGTCGTGCACGAGAACGCCGAACTGGCCGCGGACGCCGCGGCTCTCGGGGCGACCGCCGTGCTCTCCGTGCCGACCACCCCCGACACCGTCGGGGTGCAGGTGGCCGACGCGCTCGCCGCCGCCGCGGCGCTCGTGCAGCCCGACGCCGTGCTCGTGTCCCACTCCCTCGACGGCCGCGACGCCGCCGCCCGCTTCGCCGCCCGCACCCGCTCGGCGCTCGCCGTCGACGCGGTCGGCGTCTCGCGCGACGCCGAGGGCGTCGTCGCCCACCACTCCGTCTACGGCGGCGCATACAACGTCGACTCGGCCGCCACGTTCGGCGCGCCGGTCATCACGGTGCGTCAGGGGGCGATCGACGCGCGCGCCGAGGCGCAGACCGTCCAGAGCGTCGCCCTCGAGGTCGCCGCATCGGGTAGGGCCGCGGCATCCGTCACCGCCGTCGAGCCGGCGCAGGCCACGTCGAGCCGGCCCGAGCTGCGCGGCGCCGCCAAGGTCGTCTCGGGCGGCCGGGGCATCGGATCGGGCGAGAACTTCGCGCTCGTCGACCAGCTCGCCGATGTGCTGGGCGCCGCGGTCGGCGCCTCCCGCGCGGCCGTCGACGCCGGCTACGTGCCCCAGTCGTACCAGGTCGGCCAGACCGGGGTGTCGGTCTCGCCGCAGCTGTACATCGCGCTCGGCATCTCCGGGGCGATCCAGCACAAGGCCGGTATGCAGACCGCCAAGACGATCGTCGCGATCAATAAGGACGGCGACGCCCCGATCTTCGACATCGCCGATTTCGGTATCGTCGGCGACGTGTTCACGGTCGTGCCCCAGCTGATCAGCGCCCTCGAGGCGCGGAAGGCCTGAGCGTGGCGACCTACGCGCGCACGGTGCGCCGCGGGCTGCCGCGCACGCCCGGTGGCGACCCCTGGCCGCCCGCGGGCGAGGCCCCGATCGACGCGGCCGTCGCGGTGACGGATGCCGCGGCCCCCTCGGTCGCGGCGGTCTCGGGTGTCGCGGCCCCGACCGCGGAGGCGCGAGCCCTAACTCCGGAGAATTCGCCGTCTGCTGGGCTGCCGACCGCCTCCGACCCGATTTCTCCGGAGATCGCGCACGGTGCCCCGGCTGCCGCCGTCCCCGCCGCCGGCGCTGCCCCCGCGGCGTCGGCTGCCGCATCGGCGCC
>NZ_MEGA01000056.1:14807-22111 GCF_001725695.1 Microbacterium sp. SCN 71-21 | reverse complement strand
GCGCCCAGCCCGATGCCGGCCTCGAGGGTGATCGCGATCGACTGGTCGACGCGTCCGAGCGCCTCGATCGCGAGACACAGGGCCATGTAGTCGCCGCCTTGGCCACCGACCTCCTCGGGGAAAGGCAGTCCGAACAGACCGATCTCCCCCATCTGCGCGACGATGTCGAGCGGCAGGGTGTGGGTGCGGTCGGCCTCGTACGCGCGGGGCGCCACCACCTCGTCGGCGAACGCGCGCACCATCGCGGCGAGCTCGCGCTCGTCGTCGGTGAGGTCGTAGTCGTGCGTGAGCGTCATGGTGTTCCTTCCGGGTGGGGGTCGACGCGGGCGAGCACCTGCCCCAGTCTCACCTGGTCGCCGACGGCGACGTCGAGGTGCACCGTGCCGTCGTGGGGCGCGGTGAGGGGGTGCTCCATCTTCATGGCCTCGATCGTGACGATGCGGGTGCCGGCGGCACGGCGACGACCGTGCCCGGCATGGGCGCGGCGAGCCGGGGGTCGGATGCCGCATCCCCCCGCTCACGCCGCGCCCGCCGCCGCTCGTCGGCGGCGCGACGGCTGAGCGGGGTGAGCGCCCAGGTGCCGTCGGCGGTGTGCACCCACACGGTGCCGTCCGCATCCCGCGCGCTCTCGCCGGTCACGGGAGCGGGGCGCACCGCGACGACGTCGCCGTCCGCCGTCGCGAAAGCCCGCTCGGCGACGACAGCGGGCGCCGAGGCGCGCCACCCGCTTCCCGCCCGCCAGAGCGGCGAGGCGAAAGCGGGCTCCGTCGCGCCGGGCGCGGGGGCTGCGGCGGCCGCGACCCGCAGGGCGGCCTCGGTCGGCGCACGCGGGGCGGGAGGCGGCATCCGCTCGATGATGCCGGTGTCGAGGTCGCCGGCGACGACCGCCGGCAGCGCGATCAGGTCGCGCAGGAATCCGATGTTCGACTCGACGCCCAGCAACACGGTGTCGCGCAGACCGCGGTCGAGCGCGGCGAGCGCGGCGGCCCGGGTGGGTGCGTGGGCGATCACCTTCGCGATCATGGGGTCGTAGTCGGTGGTGACGTGCGATCCGGTCTCGACCGCCGCGTCGGTGCGCACGCCCGGGGCGGGCAGCCAGCGCACCACCTCGCCGGTCGCCGGCAGGAAGCCCCGCTCGGGACTCTCGGCGTACACGCGCGCCTCGACGGCATGTCCGTCGAGCACGACGTCGCTCTGTGCGATGTGAAGCTGCTCGCCCGCCGCGATGCGCAGCTGCTGCTCGACGAGGTCGATGCCGGTGACGGCCTCGGTGACCGGGTGCTCGACCTGCAGCCGCGTGTTCATCTCGATGAAGAAGAAGTCCTCCGGGCGGTCGGCCGACACGAGGAACTCCACGGTCCCGGCACCCCGGTAGTCGACGGATGCCGCGGCCGCGACGGCGGCGGCACCGAGACGCGCGCGCAGCGCCGCGTCGACGGCGGGCGACGGGGACTCCTCGACGACCTTCTGGTGGCGCCGCTGCAGCGTGCACTCCCGCTCCCCCAGATGGATGACCGCCCCGTGGGCGTCGGCGAGCACCTGCACCTCGATGTGGCGCGGTCGGGTCACCAGCCGCTCGAGCAGGAGCGTGTCGTCACCGAAGGCGGCCCGGGCCACGCGCCGGGCGGTCTCGAGCGCTGCGGGGAGGGCCGCGGCATCCGTCACGACCTCCATGCCCTTGCCGCCGCCGCCCGCGGAGGGCTTCACGAGCAGCGGGAACCCGACGTCGGCCGCGCGCGCGGCGATCTCGTCGTCGCCGAGCGCCGCCGCACTGAAGCCGGGAACGATCGGCACGCCGTGCGCGGCGACGTGATCGCGCGCACGGATCTTGTCGGCCATGACCTCGAGCGCGCGCTCGCCCGGCCCGATGAAGACGATGCCGGCGGCCGCGCACGCCGCACCGAACGCGGCACTCTCGGACAGGAACCCGTAGCCGGGGTGCACGGCCTGCGCGCCCGTGACCTGCGCGGCCGCGATCAGCGCGTCGATGCTCAGGTAGCTGCGCGCGGCGGCGGCCTCGCCGATGCGCACCGCCTCGTCGGCCTCGCGCACGTGCGGCGCGCCGGCGTCCGCGTCGCTGTAGACGGCGACCGACCGGATGCCGAGGCGCCGCAGCGTGCGGATCACCCGGCGGGCGATCTCGCCGCGGTTCGCGACCAGCACGGTGTCGAAGAGGGGCACGTCGCTCACATCCGGAAGAGCCCGAAGGCCGGGGCGGGAAGCGGCGTGCGGGAGGCGACGTCCAGGGCGAGCCCCAGCAGGTCGCGCGTGTCGAGCGGGTCGACGATGCCGTCGTCCCAGAGCCGGGCGGTGGCGTAGTACGGGTTGCCGCGCTGCTCGTACTGGGCGCGGATGGGCGCCTCGAACTCCTCCTGCTCTCCGGTCGACCAGTCGTCGCCGCGGCCCTCGAGCTGGTCGCGCTTGACTGTCGCGAGCACCGTCGCCGCCTGCGCACCGCCCATGACCGAGATGCGGCTGGCCGGCCACGACCACAGGAAGCGGGGGCTGTAGGCGCGCCCGCACATCGAGTAGTTCCCGGCCCCGAACGAGCCTCCGATGAGCACCGTGAACTTCGGCACGCGGGTGGTGGCGACAGCGGTGACCATCTTGGCGCCGTCCTTCGCGATGCCGCCGGCCTCGGCGTCACGACCGACCATGAATCCCGAGATGTTCTGCAGGAACACGAGCGGGATGCCGCGCTGGTCGCACAGCTCGATGAAGTGGGCGCCCTTCAGAGCGGATGCCCCGAAGAGCACGCCGTTGTTGGCGACGATGCCGACGGGGTGGCCGTGCAGACGCGCGAAGCCGGTCACGAGCGTCGTGCCGTAGTCGGCCTTGAACTCGTGGAACGAGCACCCGTCGGGGTCGCCGTCGACGAGGCGCTCGATCACGGCGTGCACGTCGTACGCCTGCGTGACGTCGACGGGAACGAGGTCGTAGAGCTCGGCGGGGTCGGCCGCGGGCGGCACGCTGGCCCGCATGTCCCAGGCAGGGGCCGCAGGCGCGGGGAGGGTCGCGACGATGTCGCGCACGATCTCGAGCGCGTGGGCGTCGTCGTCGGCGAGATGGTCGACGACCCCCGACGTGCGGGCGTGCAGCTCGCCGCCGCCGAGTTCCTCGGCCGTGACGACCTCGCCGATCGCGGCCTTCACGAGCGGCGGGCCGCCGAGGAAGATCGTGCCCTGTCCCCGCACGATCACCGTCTCGTCGCTCATCGCCGGCACGTACGCGCCGCCCGCCGTGCACGAGCCGAGCACCGCGGCGATCTGGGGGATGCCGGCGGCCGACATGCGCGCCTGGTGGAAGAAGATGCGACCGAAATGGTCGCGGTCGGGGAAGACCTCGTCCTGCATCGGCAGGAATGCGCCACCCGAGTCGACGAGGCAGATGCACGGCAGGCGATTCTCGAGCGCGACCTCCTGCGCCCGCAGGTGCTTCTTCACCGTCAGCGGATAGTAGGTGCCACCCTTCACCGTCGCGTCGTTGGCGATCACCATGACGTGGCGCCCGTGCACGAGGCCGATGCCTGCGACGACACCGGCGCCCGGGGCGTCTGGGTCGTAGAGCCCGTCGGCGGCCAGCGGGGCGAGTTCGAGGAAGGGGCTGCCCTCGTCGAGCAGTCGGGCGATGCGGTCACGCACGAGCAGCTTGCCGCGCTCGGTGTGACGACGACGGGATGCCTCGGGCCCGCCCTCGGCCGCGACAGCGAGACGCGCACGCAGCTCCCGGGCGAGGTCCGCCTGGGTGCGCACGTCGGCGGCGCCGGCGATGCCGGTCACGGTGTCGGTCGCGGTCATCCCATCTCCATCGATGTCGTTCGCATCCCCCATCGGATGCGCCGCAGTGTTAGTGTTCACTAACTGGAATTCACGTTAGCGTCCGCTAACCGAGATGACAAGGGGGCGGCGTGGCCGACAACGACGTCGAGACGCCCACCGCGCGGGAGCGCGCGAAGACCGAACGGCAGGACGCCCTGGTGCGCGCGGCATCCGCCCTGTTCGCCCGCAAGGGGTTCGCCGCGGTGTCCATCGAAGAGCTCGGAGCCGCCGTGGGCGTGAGCGGCCCCGCGCTCTACCGGCACTTCGCCGGCAAGCAGGCACTGCTCGGCGAGATCCTGGTCGGCGCGAGCGAACGGCTGCTCGAGGGCGGCCGGGCCGTCATCGCCGCCCACGACGATCCCGGCGACCAGCTCGACGCGCTCGTGCGCTTCCATGTGGCGTTCGCCCTCGCCGACGCCGACGTCATCCGCGTGCAGGATCGCGACCTCGAGAACCTGCACGACCCCGACCGCCATCGCGTGCGACGCCTGCAGCGCGAGTACGTCGAACTGTGGACCCGCGTGCTGCAGCACCGGCACCCCGACGTGCCCGCGACCCACCTGCGCGTGCGGGCGCACGCCGTGTTCGGCCTCATCAACTCGACCCCCCACAGCGTGCGCGGCCTCCGCGGCGCCCCCGGCGACCAGACCGTCGGGGCGATCCTGCACGACCTCGCGCTGCGCGCCCTCGACGCCTGAGCCCGCCGCGCGGCGAGGTGGCCGCGCAACCGTGCGGCCCCGCACAGCGGCCACCGTGCACGGCTGCGCGCCGCACGCGCGCGAGACCCCCGCGACCGGATCACCGGCCGCGGGGTCTCCCGGGGCCTCGGACTACCCGAGGAGCATCGCGCGGCCAGGCTCCGTGAGCACACCGCCGACGTCGGTGAGGAACCGGGCGCCCTGCTCGCCGTCGACGACGCGGTGGTCGAACGACAGGCTGAGCGTCACGACGTCGCGCAGCGCCACCTCCCCCTGCCATTCCCACGGCCGACGCTGCACCGCACCCACCGCGAGGATGCCGGACTGCCCCGGCGTGAGGATCGGGGTGCCGGCCTCCACACCGAACACCCCGACGTTGCTGATCGTGAACGTGCCGCCGGCGAACCCGGCGGGAGTCGTGCGCCCGTCGCGCGCGGTGCGCGTCAGGTCGCCGATCGCGTCGGCGAGGGCGACGAGTCCGAGCCGACCGGCGTCGTGCACGACGGGCACCACGAGTCCGCGGTCGGTGGCGGCGGCGATGCCGAGGTGAACAGCGGCGTGCTCCACGATCTCCTCCCCCGATTCGTCCCATGTCGCATTGAGCGACGGCGTCGCGCCGAGCGCGAGGCAGACCGCCTTCGCGACGACCGCCATCACCCCGATGCGGTGCCCGGCCAGCGCACGGTCGTCGCGCAGCGAGGCGACGAACGCGGTGGTCGCCGTGACATCCACCGTGTGGAACATGGTGACGTGCGGGGCGGTGAAGGCGCTGCGCACCATCGCCTCGGCCGTGCGCTTGCGCACGCCGCGCACGGGCACGTGACGATCGGATGCCGCGGCCAGAGCCGGTGCGACGGCGGGGCCTGGCCCCGCGGGCGCCGACGCCCCGACGCGCGCGGCGAACGCGTCGACGTCGGCGCGGGTGATGACGCCGGTCGCCCCGGCGGCCGCGACGAGCGCCAGCTCGACGCCGAGCTCCTTCGCATGCCGGCGCACCGGCGGCGTGGACCGCAGTCGCTCGAGCGGGCCGTCGTCGACCTGAGAACTCACGTGCGCGTCGTGCGGCGCCGCGTCGAGCACGGCCGTGTCGACCTCGGCGACCTCGCGCACCCGACGCGGACGCCGCTGCGGGCGCGCGCCCGAACGGGCGAGCGCGCCGTACCCGACGAGGTTCGGGCGGGGCGCGGCATCCTCGTGCTCGTCGTCGGCATCAGTGTCAGCATCAGCATCGACGGATGCCGCGGCCTCCCCGCCGACTGCCGGCTCGGCGGGAGCGGAGTCGACCGGCGCCGGCTCGGCGGGCACGGCATCGCTGGCCGCCTCGACCGCTGCGTCGAACGTGACGAGCGGAGCCCCCACGTCGACCGTGTCGCCTGCGGCCGCATGCAGTCGGGAGACGACACCCGCGTGCGGCGACGGCAGCTCGACGATGGCCTTCGCGGTCTCGACCTCGGCGAGGGTCTGGTTGAGGGTCACGGTGTCGCCTTCGGCGACCAGCCACTGCACGATCTCGGCGTCAGCGAGACCTTCGCCGAGGTCGGGCAGGGCGAACTCGACGCTCACAGCTCGACCCCCGTCAAGCTGTTCGGCCGGTCGAGCACGCGGTCGACCGCATCGAGCACGCGGTCGAGGTCGGGCAGGTGGTGCTTCTCGAGCTTCGCGGGCGGGTACGGGATGTCGTGCCCGGTCACCCGCACGGGCGCCGCCTCGAGGAAGGTGAAGCAGCGTTCGGTGACGCTCGCGACCAGCTCCGCGCCGACACCCGCCTCGGCGGCGGCCTCGTGCACGACGACGACCCGTCCGGTCTTGCGCACCGATGCGGTCACGGTGCGATAGTCGACCGGCGACAGCGAGCGGAGGTCGATGACCTCGAGCGAGACGCCCTCGTCCTCCGCGGCGACGGCCGCGTCGAGAGCCGTGGTCACCTGCCCGCCGTAGGTGAGCACGGTGACATCTGTGCCCTCACGGGCGATACGGGCGAGACCCATCGGGGGCGCATCGGCGAGGTCGCCGTCGAGGTCGGCCTCGCCCTTCGCGTGGTAGAGCCGCTTGGGCTCGAAGAAGACCACCGGGTCGTCGCAGGCGATCGCCTGGCGCAACATCGTGTAGGCGTCCTGCGGGTTCGAGACCGCCACGACCCGCAGCCCCGACGTGTGCACGAAGTAGGCCTCCGGCGACTCGGAGTGGTGCTCCGCCGCGCCCACGCCGCCCGCCCACGGGATGCGGATGGTCAGGGGCATCCGAACCCGCCCCTGCGAGCGGTAGTGCAGCTTCGCGACCTGCGAGACGATCTGGTCGAACGCGGGGTACACGAAGCCGTCGAACTGGATCTCGACGACCGGCCGGAACCCACGGAACGCGAGCCCGACCGCCGTGCCGACGATGCCCGCCTCGCCCAGCGGGGTGTCGATGACGCGCTGCGCACCGAACTCCGCCTGAAGTCCGTCGGTGATGCGGAACACCCCGCCGAGGCGTCCGACGTCCTCGCCCATGACGAGCACGCGGTCGTCGTCGGCGAGCGCGCGCCGGAGTCCGGCGTTGAGGGCCTTGCCCATCGTGAGCGTCGTCATCTTGCGGCCTCGGTCTCGGCGCCCTCGAACCCGTCGAGGTAGGCTGCGAACCGGCCGCGCTGGGCGGCGAGCGCCGCGTGCGGCTCGGCATAGACGTGGTCGAACACGCTCAGGGCGGGCGCCGTCGTCATCGCGAGGCACGCCGCGCGCATGTCGGCGGCCGCCTGATCGGATGCCACGGCCACCTCGGCCGCGAACGCGTCATCCATCGCGCCGAG
>NZ_MEGA01000056.1:0-14791 GCF_001725695.1 Microbacterium sp. SCN 71-21 | reverse complement strand
TCGGCGACACGGTCGATCGGATCGCGCCGCGCCCATGCCTCGCGCTCGTCGGCGGTGCGGTAGCGGGTGGGATCGTCGCTCGTGGTGTGCGGTCCCATCCGGTACGTGACCGCCTCGATGAAGGCGGGGCCCTCCCCCGAGCGGGCGTGGTGGGCGGCCCAGCGTCCGGCGGCGAGGCACGCGAGCACATCGTTGCCGTCGACGCGCAGGCTCGGCACCCCGAAGCCGGCGGCACGGGTGGCGATCGAGTGCCGGGTCTGCACGCCGACGGGCTCGGAGATCGCGTACTGGTTGTTGGTGCACACGAACACGACGGGTGCGTCGAAGGATGCCGCCCACACGAGCGCCTCGCTGACGTCGCCCTCGCTCGTCGCGCCGTCACCGAACCAGGCCGCGGCGACCTGGTCGCCGCCGTCGCGCTGCACGCCCATCGCGTAGCCGACGGCGTGCAGGCTCTGCGCGCCGATGATGATCTGCAGCGGCGCGACGTGCACGTCGAACGGGTCGTACCCCGAGGGCGCCTCGCCGCGCCACTGGCGCACGAGGCCGTCGGGGCTCACACCGCGCGCGTAGAGCACGCCGAGCTCGCGGTAGCTCGTGAAGTGGAAGTCGTCGTCGCGGAACGCCCGGGCGATGCCGATCTGAGTGGCCTCCTGGCCGGCGCACGGCGCCCAGAGGCCGAGCTGCCCCTGACGCTGCAGCGCGACGCCCTCGGCATCGAGGCGGCGCAGCACCGACATGTCGCGGTGCAGCGCGCGCAGGGCGCCGGTGTTGACATCCGTGATCCAGGGGTCGAGCAGTCGATCGGGGATGCGCTCGCCCTCAGGGGTGAGCACCCGCGCGACGTCGTCGACGTCGGCGGCGGGAAGGGTCTCGGGGATGAGGGTGTGCACCATTGCGACCTCCGGTTCGCGCCGGCCCTCGTGAGGCCGGACGACGGCTCGTGTCGGCCTCGTCGCCGACACCTGGAGACTACGTCGATGCAGCAGTCAGCTCAAGATTCGACACTGCAATTGAGCGAATTGTGAATTCAGCTGACGATTCCTGAGGGCGGAATGGGCGTGATACCCTGGAGTGCGCCGAGGACTGCGGCGAACGTGAACGCGATCGACACCGCGATCACAACGATGACGACGGCGATGGAGATCCAGAGGGTGGGCGACAGCTTCCCGGTACGGCGTCGGATCACCACGGCGCGCCCGATGACGTAGACGAGTGACGAGAGGAAGCCCCACGCCCAGTGGAACGGCCGATCGACGCCGAGCCGACGCAGGCGCAGCCAGTCGAGCGCACCGAAGAGCACGGTGAGCCCGTACGTCACCACTCCGAGCGCCGACGAGAGCACGAATCGAGGCCCCCAGGTCGTGAGCACCGCCGCGATCTGTCCCGATCCGCGGCCGTATCGCGTGGCCTCGAAGACTGCCTGCACGTAGCCGCCGATGTCCATCAGCGGCAAGCGCAGCAGATTGAGCACGGGGACGAGCACGACCAGCCAGATCCAGATCGAATCGACCCCGCTCGTGATGGGCGCCGGGGACCCCGTCTCCACCGCGGGGGCGGCGATCAGCCGTGTCGCCGTGCTCCATGCCGTGCCGTCCCACCACCGCTCGGCGCCGGGCTGCAGCGGGTCGGGATACCAGCCGGCGACCGCCGCGCTCTCGCTGTCACTCACGCTGTCACTCACGCTGTCACTCACGCTCGTCCACCCTCGTCGTGATCTCCTGAATCTGCGATCAGCCTACGTCGCCGATGCGCACCGGGTCGAGATCGGGCAGCCGAAGTCAGACCGACGAGATCACGCCACCGGACAGGCTGGCCACCGTGGCGCCTATGGACATGAGGATGACCACCAACCAGACGACGACGAGGACGTTCACCAGCACGATCAGGCCGATCTCCACCCACAGCATCCCGAGATCGCTCCCTGTGCGACGCCGCGCGATCACTGTGCGCCCGATCACGTAGATCGAACCCGACAGGAACGCCCACGCCCACGGGAACGGGTCGACGACTCCTCGTCGGCGCAGCACGGCCGCGTCGCGCGCCGACATGGCCACGCCCGCGGCGTAGACGAGCGCACTCACGGCGAGCACGATCAGATACCAGATCAGCCCACGGGTGGCGACGATCGAGAGGATCGTCGTGTCGAACGGGCCTGTGTCGTACGCCTGCCGCGCGATGTCGTGAAGGAGCACGTCGACATCGGCGGGGATGTTCCACACAAAGAGCGTCGCCGTGGACAGCAGTGGCGAGAGTGTGACGAGCCAGATCCACACCGTCCCCGTGCGGATGTCTCGACGCACGGCCGGAGGAGCGGGGCTGGCGATCGCCCCCTGCACGTGGCCCGTCCACTCGCGACCGGACCACCACCGCACGAAGCGAGCGTCGACGGGATCCGGGTACCACCCCGGGGCGACGGCGACCGCCGGCCACGGCGCGCTCACGGGCGGCCCCCGGTCGCGGCATCCGACGTCGTGATCTCGCCGCCCGCATGGCCGATCTCTGCGAGCGCGGCGGCGCTGGAGTCGGCGTGCACGCCCGCGATGAGATCCGTGAACACCCGCACGCGCCGCCCGGCGGCGAGGGCGTCGAGGGCGGAGGCGCGCACGCAGTAGTCGGTCGCGATGCCGACGATGTCGATGTCGAGGGTGCCGCGCTCGGTCAGCAGGTCGGTCGCGGTGCGGCCGTCGTCGGCGACGCCCTCGAAGAGCGAGTAGGCGGGCTTGCCCTGCCCCTTCTTCAGGTGCACGTCGACGCCCGTCGGATCGAACCCGTCGTCATAGTCGGCGCCGGGGGTCCCGGCGACGCAGTGGGGCGGCCAGGTGTCGACGAAGTCGGGTTCGGCGGCGAAGTGCCCACCGTTGTCACCCTCGGCGTCATGCCAGTCACGGGACGCCACGACCAGCGCGTACTCGCCTCGGTGGGCGGCGAGGAACGCGGAGATGCGGCGGGCGACGGCGTCACCCCCGACCACCCCCAGCGCTCCGTGCTCGGTGAAGTCGTTCTGCACGTCGACGATGAACAGGGCCCGCGTCATAGCGCCAGCATAGGCGTCACGGCGCCCCGCGCCGCCATAGCGCCGAGGGCCACCAGATCACCTTGCCGAGGTCGTAGGCGAGCGCGGGCACGAGCAGCGACCGCACCACGAACGTGTCGAGCAGCACGCCGAACGCGACGATGAACGCGATCTGCGCGAGGAAGAGGATCGGGATGACTCCCAGCGCCGCGAACGTGGCCGCGAGCACCAGCCCGGCCGAGGTGATGACCCCGCCGGTGGCCACGAAGCCGCGTAGGATGCCGCGGCGCGTACCGTGGCGAACGGACTCCTCTCTTACGCGCGACATCAGGAAGATGTTGTAGTCGACGCCGAGTGCGACGAGGAACACGAACCCGTAGAGCGGGACCGATGGGTCGGCGCCCGGGAATCCGAGCACGCCGTCGAACACGAGTGCGCTCACTCCGAGGGCCGCGGCGAACGAGACCACGACGCTGAGCACGAGCAGCACCGGCGCGAGGATCGAACGCAGCAGCAGCATGAGGATCAGCAGGATCACCCCGAGGATGACGGGAATGATCTCGGTGCGGTCGTGAATCGCCGTGTCGTTCGCGTCGACGTCGAGCGCGGTGGTGCCGCCGACGAGCGACGTGCCGGCACCGAGCTGCGTGTCGAGGTCGGCGCGGATGGTGCGCACGACGTTCTCGGCCGCCGTCGAGTCGGCCGCGTCGGTGAGGGTCGCATAGACGAGCACGTCGCCGTCGCGCACGGTCGGGGCGGGTGCGGTCGCGGCGGGCGGCCCCTGCGACACGAGCACGAGCTGGCCGCCCTGCACGGTGGCGGTCGCCTGCCCCGAGGGAGAGTCGGCCGAGACCACGGCGACGCTCGAGATGCCCGGCTCGGCGGCGAGACGGCTCACGACCGCAGTGAGGTCGGACTGCGGTGCGACGATCGTGACGGGGCTGCCGGAGCCCGCCGGGAAGTGGTCGCCGAGCACGGCCTGGCCGTCGCGCGCCTCCGAGGCGCCGAGCACGAGGTCGCTCGAGGGAACACCTTGCGCGCGCAGCTGCGTGACCCCGACGCCGGCGGCGAGCAGCACGATGGTCGCGATGATCCAGATCGGGCGGGCGCGGCGGGCGATGAAACGCGCCTGGCGCGGCCAGAAGCCGCGCACGGGGGCGGTGAAGTCGTCGGGAAGTGCACCGAGCGGATGCCGCGGCACGAACGGCCAGAAGGCGGCGCGCCCGAACAAGGCGAGCAACGACGGCAGGAATGTCAGGGCAGACAGCATCGCGAACACGATGCCGATCGCGGCGATCGGGCCGAGGGCGCGGTTGGTGGCGAGGTCGGAGAGCAGCAGGCACAGCAGGCCCGCGATGACGGTGCCGCCCGAGGCGAGGATCGGCTCGAACGCTCCCCGCCAGGCGGCGCGCGTGGCGGCCCAGCGCGGCATCCTCTCACCGATCGCCTCGCGGAAGCGGGCGGTGTAGAGCAGTGCATAGTCGGTGGCGGCGCCGATCACCAGGATGAACAGGATGCCCTGCACCTGGCCGTTGAGCACGAAGATGCCCGCCTTCGCCAGCCACCACACCGTCAGCAGCGCCACGCACAGCGCGAACATCGAGGTGAGCAGCACCAGCACGGGAAGCAGCGGCGAGCGGTAGACGATCACCAGGATCACGAACACGGCGAGCAGGGCGACGCCGAGCAGCAGTCCGTCGATGCCGAGGAACCCCTTCACGAGGTCGGCGGTGAACCCGGCGGGACCGGTCACCCACACCTGCACCCCGTCGGACAGATCGGATGCCGCGGCCCGCAGCTCGCCCACGACATCGCCGACCGACGCCGATGACGAGACGGGCACGATGATCTGCGCCGCGCGGCCGTCGTCGGAGATGATCGGGGGCGACACCGTGCCGGTGACGCCCGAGACCGCGCCGAAGCGGTCGGCGAGGGACGTCAGATCAGCCTTCTGAGTGTCGGTGAGGGCGGAGGGTGCCTGGGCCACGACGACCGCCGGGATGCTGTCGGAGCCGAGGAAGTCGGGCAGCAGCGCGTTCACCTTCGTCGAGGGCGCGCTCTGGGGCAGGTACGACGCCTGGTCGTTCGTGGACACCTCGTCGACCTTGCCGAAGTAGGGTCCGCCGATGGCTCCGCCCGCGAGCCAGACGGCGACCAGCACCAGCGGGATGCCGAAGCGCAGCCAGCGGGTCGTCGCCCGGTCGGTCTGACGGCGGTCACTGCGGCGGGACGTGGGGGACGCGGCATCCATATACCTAGCTTATCTAGCGAAATATCGCGGGCGCCACCCCTCCCCTAGGCTGATCGCGATGCTGGCCGCCCTCCTCTCCCTGAGCGGGGCACTGCTGTGGGGCGCGGCCGACTTCCTCGGCGGGCTCACCGCGCGACATCTCAAGCCGATCGTGGTCACCGCGATCGCCGCGTGCACCGGCGTCGTCGTGCTGCTGATCGCGGCGCCGATCGCGGGCGGCACGCTGAGCGCCGCTGATGCCGCCTGGGGCGCGATCTCGGGAGTCTGCGGCGTCGTCTCCCTCGCCCTGCTGTACGCCTGCCTCGCGATCGGGCCGATGAGCATCCTGTCGCCGCTGACCGCGATCGTCTCGGCCGTCGCCCCGATGATCTGGGGCGTCACCGTCGGCGGTGAGTCGCTCGGACCGCTCGCCTGGGCCGGCCTCGGCGTCGCGCTCGTCGCCGTCGCACTCGTCGGGTTCGTGCCCGAGCAGGGGGCAGTGCGTCCCAGCATCCGGGGACTCGCCCTCGCCGTCGGAGCGGGCCTCGCGATCGGCGCGCAGATCATCGCGATCGATCACACATCCGCCGAGAGCGGGCTCGATGCACTGCTCGTCTCCCGCGCCGTCAACGTCACCCTCACGGTGCTCATCGTCGCCGGCATGATCGCATGGGCGGCGGCGCGGCGCCGTTCCGTCGTCGAGGCGCTGCGTTCCCCGGCGGCGGTCGCCGGCAGCCGCATCGTGTGGTGGCCGGCCGCCGTCGGCGGCGTCGGCGACGCGGTGGCGAACATCGCCATGCTGCTCGCGCTGCGCACCGGCGATCTGTCGATCGTCGCCGCGCTGACGGCGCTCTACCCAGCCGGCACGATCGTGCTCGCGGCGATCGTGCTGCGCGAACGCATCGCGCCGGTGCAGATCGTCGGACTCACCCTCGCGCTCGGCGCCGCGGTGATGCTCGCCCTCGACTGAGCGCGGCATCCGCTCACCACGGGATCGACCGCGCCTCAGACTCCGGCGAACAGCAGCACCATGGAGGCCGCGACAGCGACGACACCGAGTGCGAGGAACCCCGCCGCGAACCATCCGAGCGCGGAAACGAGAGGCGACCGCCCCGACAGGCGCACGCGGTGATGTGACCCCTCGCGGGCGAAGAGCTCCGCATGCGCGGCGTCGCCCAGACGCTCGGCGTCGTGCGGGTGCAGCACGGCACGACCCACCCCACCGTCGGACGCGAACCACCGCGCGACGAGTTCGCCGTCCTCGCGCTCGAGCATCGCATCGACCCGCATCCACGTGCCGTCGAAGAGGTACGCGACCACGGCGACGCCGGCCAGAAGCGCGCCGATGCCGAAGCCCACCCAGGTGAACAGTTCCGCGAGCACGTCGAGCAGCGACATCCCTTTCACTGTAGCGAAACCGCCCTCTGCGACGACGAAGGCCCCGGGCGTCGCCCGGGGCCTTCAAGAGTGTGGAGCCACCTAAGGGAATCGAACCCTTGACCTATTCATTACGAGTGAATCGCTCTGCCGTCTGAGCTAAGGTGGCGAGCCGCGATGCCGCGGCGCACGATCTCCGATCTTACATGGTCACCCGACCGCCCGCGAACGCCGGCGCTCGCCTCGTCCGCGCGGATGCCGCAGCATCCGCTACTGGCAGGTGAGCCCGTTCTGCGGGGGCGTCCCCGTCTCGAAGTAGGTGACGACCGCGTCGTCGACGCAGCTGCTGCCCTTGTTGAACGCCGTGTGCCCCTCGCCCTCATGGGTGATCAGGACGCCGGACGACAGCTGCTCCGCGAGCGACTTCGCCCACACGTACGGCGTGGCCGGGTCGTTGGTGGTGCCGATGACGATGATCGGCGGGGCGCCGGGGGCGCTGATCTTCTCACGCACGCCGGTCGCCGTGATCGGCCAGACGGCGCACGGGTCGGGACCGCTCCAGTACGGCGCGATCGTCGGAGCCTTCGCCGCAATCTCGGCCTTGGAGGCGTCTTTCAGAGCCTGCGAGGTGACCTGAGGGTAGTCCATGCAGTTGTACGCCTCGAACGCCTCGGTCGAGTTGTCCTGGTAGACGCCGTTGCTGCTGCGGTTGTAGTAGAAGTCGACGAGCCGGAACGCCTGCGCGGCGCTGCCGGACTTGACGGCGGCGAGGGCCGAGGAGAGCACCGGCCAGCTGTCCTTCGAGTAGAGGGCTGCGACGATGCCGGTGACCAGCGAGTCGGCGCCGAGCTTTCGCCCGTCCGCGTTGGTGATCGGGGTCTTGTCGACCTGCGCGAGGAGGTCGCCGAGGGAGGCGAGGGCTTGATCGACGGTGCCGGTGAACGGGCACGACGACCCGGCGAGGCAGTTCGTCATGTAGGCGCGAAGGGCCGACTGGAACCCGATCGCCTGGGTGGTCGACACGTCCAGTCCCGACACCGACGGATCGAGGGCACCGTCGAGGACCATGCGTCCGACGTTCTGGGGGAAGAGCTTCGCGTAGGTCGCTCCCAGGAACGTTCCGTAGGAGTAGCCGAGGTAGTTCAGCTTCTTGTCGCCGAGCACGCCGCGCAGCAGGTCCATGTCGCGCGCGGCCTGGTCGGTCGTGATGTAGGGCAGGAGCCCGGAGCTGTTCTGTTCGCACGCCGCACCGAACGCCTTCTGGCTGGCGACGAGATCGCTGGTCCACGTCGCACTCCCGCGCGGCGCGGGAACGAGATCGAACAGATAGGAGTCCATCTGCTTCGCGTCGTAGCAGGTCACGGCGGTCGAACGCCCGACTCCGCGAGGGTCGAAGCCGATCACGTCGAACGTCTTCTGCAGTTCGGAGCCGACCGCATAGTCGAGATTCTGCTGGATGAGGTCGTAGCCGCTCGCGCCCGGCCCCCCGGGGTTCGTGAGCAGCGATCCGAGCGCCGTGCCGTTGGTCGCGCGATGGCGGATGACGGCGAGGGTGATCGTTCCGGCTTCAGGGTTCTGCCAGTCGAGCGGCGCCGTCACGGACGTGCAGTCGAAGCCGGTGCCGCACGAGGACCAGCTGAGGGTCTGGGTGTAGAAGCTCGCGACATTCGCGACCACGCCGTCGGCCGACGGGGTCTTCGTGGGGATCGGCTGCGGCACGATGGGGCTGAAGAGGCACGCCGAGAGGGTGACGGATGCCGCGGCGAGCCCCGCGATCACGACGAGGGCGCGCCGCAGGTTGCGGGTGCGGGTCATACGGTCCTCCCGGTGGCGACGGTGATGAGCAGGCTTTCGAGCGCAAGGACTGCGGCGGCGTTTCGTTCGAGGTTCTCACGGGTGACCGTGATGCGATCGAGCACGGTGAGAGTGCGGTCGGGCGGCCAGGCGGACGCGAGAGCATGGAGCTGCGAGGCGAGCTCGAGGTTGATGAGATTCTCCTCGTCCCGCCCGAACTGCAGCATCACGGCGTCGCGGAAGAGCGATTCGAGGTCGGTGAGCACCCGATCGATGCCGTCGCGCAGGCTGCGCGTCGCGCGGCGTTTCTGGTCTTCGGCGAGGGCGTTGACCTGCGATCTCACCGCTGGGGGTACCGCCTGCCCTTCGGCGATGCCGAGCGTACGCAGCAGGTCGGCGCGCTCGGCCTCGTCCCGCTCTGTGGTCAGCGCCTTGGCGTCGTCGGTCGCAAGCTTGACGATGGTGGCGGCTACCTCGACCGCGTCGGACACGCCGCGCACTCCGAGCACGGCGCGGAGTGTGGCGTCGCGGCGTTCGCGGGCGGCACCGTCGGTCGCGAGCCGCTGCGCCATGCCGATGTGGCGCTGCGCGTGACGGGCGGACTGCTCGGCGACGCGCTCGTCGACGCCGGTGCGGGCGACGATGAGCCGCGCGACGTCGGCGACCTCGGGCTCACGTAGTCGAACGGTGCGCACGCGCGAGCGGATGGTGGGCAGAAGGTCGGCGTCACTGGGTGCGCACAGCACCCAGACCGTCTGCTCCGGCGGCTCTTCGAGCGCTTTCAACAGCACATTGGAGGTGCGCTCGGCCATGCGGTCGGCGTCTTCGACGATGATCACCCGGAAGCGACCGCGTGAGGGGGCGAAATAGGCCCGTTCGACGAGGGAGCGCGCCTCGTCGATGCGGATGACGACCTGCTCGGTGCGCAGGGCGGTGAGGTCCGGGTGGGTGCCGATGAGCACCTGCTGCATCGCCTGCTCATCTCCGGGCTCAGCGATGAGCGCGGCCGCGAACGCACGAGCCAGGGTCGAGCGCCCTGACCCGGGCGGCCCGGTGATGAGCCAGGCGTGGGCGAGCAGCGAGAGATCGGATGCCGCGGCCCGCAGCTGTGCGACAGCCTCGGGCTGGCCCCACACATCGCCCCACGGGACATCCGTGATCGTGGCAGCCATGCGCACCAGACTATCGGCGGCCGGGGACGTCGTCAGAGGAGAGCGGCGACGCGCGTGCGGACGGTGGCGGCGATGTCGTCGGGTGCTCCGGCGGCATCGATCACGAGGAACCGGTGGGGCTCGGCGGCGGCGAGCGCAAGGTACGCGTCGCGCACGCGGGCGTGGAAGTCGTCCTTCTCGGCCTCGAGCCGGTCGAACGGCTTGTCGGCGGCGTCGAGTCGTGCGCGTGCCGACGCCGGGTCGAGGTCGAGCAGCACTGTCAGATCGGGCAGTTCGCCTTCGGCCGCCCACAGCGAGATGTCGCGGATGTCGGCGCCGTCGAGAACGCGTCCGGCACCCTGATAGGCGACGGACGAGTCGAGGTAGCGGTCTTGGATGACGACGTCGCCGCGCTCCAGCGCCGGTCGCACGAGTGTGGCGATGTGGTGCGCGCGGTCGGCGGCGTAGAGCAGCGCTTCTGCGCGAGGAGCGATGTCGCCGCGGTGGTGCAGCACGATGTCTCGCACGAGTCGCCCCACCTCGGTGCCGCCGGGCTCGCGAGTGCGCACGACGGTGCGTCCGGCACCGGTCAGCCACTCCTCCAGACGCACCGCCTGCGTCGTCTTGCCCGAGCCGTCGCCGCCCTCGAGGGTGATCCAGAGCCCGGGCCGGGTGTCGCCTGTCACTTCTTCGCGGTGGTCTTGCGCGTCGTCGTGCGGCGCGCGGTCGCGCGCTTGGGCGCCGGCCCCTTGGCGCGCTTGTCGGCGAGAAGCTGCTTCGCGCGTTCGAAGTCGACGTCGTCGACGGTCTCGCCGCGCGGGATGGTCGCGTTCGTCTCACCGTCGGTGACATACGGACCGAAGCGACCGTCGCGCACCCGGATGGGCTTGCCGCTGACCGGGTCGGCGTCGAACTCCTTGAGCGCGCTCGAGGCGCGGCGCGCGCCGTACTTGGGCTGCGCGTAGATCTCGATCGCCTGCTCGAGGGTGACGTCGAAGATCTGCTGCTCGCTCTCCAGGGAGCGCGAGTCGGTGCCCTTCTTCAGGTACGGGCCGTAGCGGCCGTTCTGTGCGGTGATCTCGTCGCCGCTCTCGGGGTCGGTGCCGACGGTGCGGGGCAGCTCGAGCAGTCGCAAAGCCGTGTCGAGGTCGACGGTGTCGACCGACATGCTCTTGAACAGCGACGCGGTGCGCGGCTTCGGCGCGGCATCCTTCTTGGTGGTCTTCTTCTTCGTCTCGACCACTTCGCCGGTCGCGGTGTCGACCTCAGGGTCGGCCTCGGGCTCGAGCTCCTGCACGTAGGGGCCGTATCGGCCGTCCTTCACGACGATGAGCTTGCCGTTCGCGGGGTTCTCGCCGAGCACACGGTCACCGGCGACGGGCGCGTCGATGAGCTCCTGCACCTTGTCGGGGGTGAGCTCGTCGGGCGCGAGGTCGTCGGGCACGTTGACGATGCGGGCCTTCGTGTCGGGCGCGGCATCCGGGTCGGTGACCTCGATGTAGGGCCCGTACTTGCCGAACCGGAGCGTCGCCATGTCGGTGAGGCGGGTCGAGTTGAGCTCGCGCGCGTCGATGTCGCCGAGGTTGTCGACGATGTGGCGCAGACCCACGTGGTTCTCGGAGCCGAAGTAGAACTCGCGCAGCCATTCCTCGCGGCGCTGTTCGCCGCGTGCGATCGCGTCGAGGTCGTCTTCGAGGGCGGCGGTGAAGTCGTAGTCGACGAGGTCGGCGAAGTGCTGCTCGAGCAGCCGCACGACGCTGAAGGCGAGCCAGCTGGGCACCAGGGCCTGGCCGCGCTTGGTGACGTAGCCGCGTTCGAGGATCACATCGATGATGCTCGCGAAGGTCGACGGGCGTCCGATGCCCTTCTCCTCCAGCGCCTTGACGAGCGAGGCTTCGGTGTAGCGGGGCTTGGGGCTCGTGGAGTGGCCCTTGGCCTCGACGTCGCTGGTGGTGAGCACGTCGCCGACGGCGAGGGCGGGGAGCGACTGGTCGTCTGCCTTGTCGCCGTCGTTGCGCTTCTCGTCGCGGCCCTCCTCGTACGCCTCGAGGAAGCCCTTGAAGGTGTAGACGGTGCCGGATGCGGTGAACTCGAGCTTCTTGGATGCCGCGGCAACCGCGAGGGTCACGGTCGTGGTCTCGTACTTCGCGTCGGACATCTGGCTGGCGACAGTGCGCTTCCAGATGAGGTCGTAGACGCGCTGCTCGTCGCGGTCGAGGGACCCCGAGATCGACGCCGGCGTGCGGAAGTGCTCACCCGACGGGCGGATCGCCTCGTGCGCCTCCTGCGCGTTCTTGCTCTTGCTGGCGTAGGTGCGCGGGTTCGCGGGAACGGCGCGATCACCGTAGAGAGCGACGGCCTGCTCGCGCGCCGCCTGCACCGCCTGCGTCGAGAGGGCGGTGGAGTCGGTGCGCATATAGGTGATGTACCCCTTCTCGTAGAGACGCTGCGCCACGCTCATCGTGTGCTTCGCGCTCATCGAGAGCTTGCGACCGGCCTCCTGCTGCAGGGTCGAGGTGGTGAAGGGCGCGCGGGGGCTGCGGGTGCCGGGCTTCGCGTCGACGCTGATGACGGATGCCTCACCCACGCCCTCGACCGCGATGGCGAGCGCGCGCGCGTCGGCCTCGGTGAGCACGACGACGGCCTTGGTCAGTGTGCCGCGGTCGTCGAAGTCGCCGCCGCGGGCGAGCGGGGCGCCGTCGATGCGGGCGAGCCGGGTCGTGAACGAGCTGCCCGACGCGGTCGCGAGGGCTTCGATGTCCCAATAGCTGGCGGACACGAACGCCATGCGCTCGCGCTCGCGGTCGACGACGAGGCGGGTGGCGGCGGACTGCACCCGGCCGGCGCTGAGCGCCTGCCCCTGGGTGCCGCTGCCGACCTTGCGCCACAGCACCGGCGAGACGTCCCAGCCGTAGAGGCGGTCGAGCACGCGGCGGGTCTCCTGCGCGTCGACGAGCGCGAGGTCGAGCTCGCGGGTGTTCTCGGCGGCCTTGCGGATCGCGTCCTTGGTGATCTCGTGGAACACCATGCGCTTGACGGGGACCTTGGGCGAGAGCACCTCGAGCAGGTGCCAGGCGATGGCCTCCCCCTCGCGATCCTCATCGGTGGCGAGCAGAACCTCGTCGGCGGACTTGAGGGCGCGCTTCAGATCGGCGACCGTCTTGGTCTTGCGCTCGCTGACCACATAGAAGGGGTCGAAGCCGTTGTCGACGTCGATCGAGTACTTGCCGTACGCGGCCTTCTTCTCGGCCGGGATGTCCTTCTTGCTCGCGAGGTCGCGGATGTGACCGACCGAGCTGAGCACCTCGTAGCCGTCGCCGAGATAGCCCTGGATCGAGGTCATCTTGGTCGGCGACTCCACGATGACGAGCTTCTTGCCGCTCTCCGTCTTGGCGGTCTTGCCCTGTGCCACTCACGGTCCTTTCGTCGATGCACACCATACACACCCGGCGGCCGGTGCTCTCTGAGGGGCGTCGATGACCGTTGCCCGCACTCACGCCCGGCTCAGGGGGCCACGACCTGCGGCGGCCCGGCCCGTGCGGTGGCGGAGATCTGGAACGCACCGAAGTCCGCCCCGATTCCCACCGTCGCGATGAGGCCGTCGATCGTGCAGGTGCGCACCTCGGCGTGGTGGGCGCGGGCGAGCCGTTCGGCGAGTGCACAGGGCTCGCCGGCGACGGCGCCACTCGCGCCGTCCGCCGCGGCGAGCGCGGCCGCGTCGGCGGCGACGACCGCGCGCTGACGCGCCGCCGTCGCCGCGCCGGCCGTCACGAGGGCCGTCGCGATCGTCGCGACGGTGACGGCGCCGGCCAGAGTGACGATCGCCCCCGGCATGTCACCACCCGCTCTCGAGCGCGCACGACCGCGCCGACATCGTGAGGCCCGGCAGCGCGCTCGGCGCGGACGCCACCACGCACACCAGCCCCTCTGCCCGACTGACCTGCATGCTGGCCCTCCCCTCCGCGTGCGCCACCGTGCTCTGCGCCCGGTCGACGCTCTCACCGCGGGCTAGCAGTCGGGCGGCGTCGGCCGCGGCATCCTGCAGTCGCACCTGAAGGGATGCCGCAGCGAGCCCCCCGACGCACAGGGTGACGACGAGCACGAGAGCGGGGAGGGCGACGGCGAGTTCCGCAGCGACTGCCCCCTCGTCGCCGCGCACCGGCCGCGGCATGCGCGCCGAGGTCGACCGGTCGCGCGGGCGCGTCGCCTGCCGTCGCACCGCCCGACGGCACCCTGGCCCGAACCCTCGGGTCGGCGGCACCGCTCACCCGACCGTCAGTGCACGGCGGACGAGATCCTCCAGGATGCCGCGCACCTCATCCGAACGCATGATCGCGACCAGCAGGCCGGCGAACGCGACCGCGGCGGCGGTTGATCGGTTAGGGCATACTTCTGCCTATGAGCACCCGCGCCGCCATCTACGCCCGCCAGTCCGTCGCCGCTGACGAACGCCTCGCCCGCGATCAACGCCGTAGGGGCCGCGCTGCAGTGGATCTGGGGCAACGTGATCTCGCCCGTCGCCGGCTTCATCGGCGGCGCCTTCCAGACGATCGGCGACACGGTGCGGACGATCTTCGGCGGGATCGGCGACTTCATCGGCGGGGTCTTCCGCAACATCGTGGGCGTGATCCGAGGGCCGATCAATACCGTGATCGGCTTTCTGAATCAGGCCATCGACGGTGCGAACGTCGTCGGCGGCGCCTTCGGGGTCAAGATCGGCCATATCCCGATGCTGGCGACCGGTGGCACGATCACCGGGTCGGGCTCGGTGATCGTGGGCGAGCGCGGCCCCGAGCTGCTGAACCTGCCCACCGGGGCGTCGGTCGTTCCGCTCGACGGGTCGGTGTCGGTGGCCGGTGGTAAGGGCGACACCGTCAACAACTACGACATCACGATCAACGAGGCGACGGACCCCCTCGGGGTCGAGGGCCGCATCGCGGCGTCGCTGCGGAAGTTCAAGGGGTGACGATGGGCAAGAAGCGAGATCGCGAGGTCACCGCCGCCAAGGTAATGCGCGAGGAAGAATGGGCCTACGACCGTCGCAACGAGCGACTGTCGTTCCGAGCGATGCGCGAGCTATCGGCCCTGCCGGTCGCGCAGGGCGGGCTCGGCTACGCGCTGAGTGAGATCACGCTGAAGTCGCGCAGCGACGCCTACTTCGCGCGGCTGCGGGATCATCTCGCCGCCGGCGTCGTCGAGCGTCGCCAGCGACAGCAGGACGAA
>NZ_MEGA01000055.1:0-15126 GCF_001725695.1 Microbacterium sp. SCN 71-21 | reverse complement strand
GCCGCCGGACCGCGGCCAGCGTGCCGCGCCGCCGACGGGCACGGATGCCGCCGGTCAGTGCGCGTACGTGCCGTGGATGATCGCGCGGCCGAGGGTCTGGAACGCCAGCTGGAACGAGGCGACGGCGGGTGAGGCATCCTCGTCGATGCCGAGGGTCGGCGCCCCGACCGCGTGCACGACGAAGAAGTAGCGGTGCACCTGGTCGCCGGCAGGCGGCGCGGCACCCATGAATCCCGGCTGGCCGGCGTCGTTGCGCAGATGGAAGGCACCCTCCGGCAGCGCGGCCGCCGCGGCGCCGCGCTCGAGCGAGGTCACCGAGGCAGGAAGATCGACGAGCATCCAGTGCCAGAACCCCGACGGGGTGGGCGCGTCGGGGTCGTAGCACGTCACGACGTACGACTGGGTGCCCTCGGGGGCGCCCGACCAGCTGAGCTGCGGCGAGGTGTTGCCGAACTCGGCGACCTGCGCGTCGTCGAGCGGGGCGCCGTCGGTGATGTCGGCGCTCGTGACGGTGAAGGCCGGCACGGCGGGCAGCAGCGGGTACGGGTCGGGGGTGACGGGGCGTTCGAGGCTCATGCCCCCACGCTACGTCGCGCCGGCTCCGCGCGCACCGGGGTCGCGGGTCGAGACATCCGCCGTTCGGCCTGTGCACAGTGCCGTTCGGGGGCATCGCGCCCGGTAACGTCGAGCGCGCCGGACGCTGATCGGGGGGAGAGACATGACGGATGCCGCGGGCTCCCTCGTCGTCGCGGTCGTGATCGTCGCGACGCTCGTCGTCGTGGCCGCGACCCTGCACGCGTGGTACGCGGCGGGGCTGTCGCGGGTCTTCCGGGCGGTCGACGCGGACGGCTGGCGGGCCTGGATCCCGGTGGGCAACGAGGCCGAGCTGCTGCGCCTGGCCCGGTTCGAGCCGGCGCTCGCGGTGCTCGCATTCGTCCCGGTCGTAAACGTCTACGGCTACGTCGTACACGTGAGGGCGGTACACCGCGTCGGTGCCCGCTTCGGACTCGGCGTCGGCACGACGGTGATCGGCGCCCTCCTCCCACCGGTCTGGGCGATGGTCGTCGGCGCCCGCGCCCCGCTCCCACCCGCCGAAGTACGCACCCCTTCCGACGACGAGGACGATGACACGCCCGCGGTGATGGTCGGCCTGATCGGCGAGCGTGTGCCGGCGGCCGATGCCGCTCCCCTCCCCGCTCCCCCCGGGGGCTCGCCGCTCGCTGCCCCCGGCGCCACTCCGCTCGCCCCCGCCGGCCCCCCGCGGGCGCACGCCGCCGGGGTGCCGACGGTCGCGGCTCCCGCCGCCCAGACACCTCCCGCATCCGAATCTGCCGCCGAGGTGGTCGACGCGGTTCCCGCCTCGCACGACCTGCCGTCGGTGCTCCCCACCGACGTCGCCGATCTGCCGCTCCGCCGACGCTCACGGCGTTCCGTGGCACCCGGCGACGGAACGACGGCGGCCGCCTGGTGGATCGTCACCGCCGACGGGGAGCGGTACGCGGTGGCGTCCGATCGGGTCATCATCGGCCGTCATCCGTTCGGTGACGAGGCCGGGGTGCAGTACCTCGCCATCGCGGACGCGACCCGCACCGTGTCGACGCAGCACGCCGCGCTGCGCCTCATCGCGGGCCGGTGGTCACTGAGCGACATCGGGTCGACGAACGGCACGAGCGTCGTCGACGCCCGCGGATCCGTGCAATCGCTGGCCGCGCACACGGTGGCCGAGATCACGGGCGAGTTCCGCCTCGGCGACATGGCGCTGCGACTCGAACCGGGCCACTGACGCGATCCGGCGGATGCCGCCGATCACCGCCCGCCCGGCGGATCTCCGTAGAGCCCGTGGCTCGCGTGTGCTGCCGGCAGCGACGACGTCCCCTCGTGTGGTCCGGCACGCCGCCGTCCGCGCAGCACCGCGAGGGTGCCGACGATCGCAAGCGCGGCAGCGACCAGGACCGCGATGATCACCCCGACGAACACCGCCTCGCTGTTCGCGGGGGGCCGGGCGGTGACGCTCACCGCGGCGGAGGGCGTCTCGCTGACGACCGGCTCCGCCGACACGAAAGGGCTCACCGGCCCGCGTACGCCCGCACCCGGCACCATCACGAGCGCCTCGTACGGCTGGATCGTTCCCCATCCCGCGGCATCCGTGCGCTGGTCGGGATTCGCGCGCACAGCGGTCACCTCGAGGCGATAGGCCCACTGAGCCGGCGTCTCCTGTGGGTAGGCCGCGGCGACGAGCGCCGCCGCCGCCGACACGTAGGCGGTCGCGAAGCTCGTGGCGGGCTTGTCGGAGACGTAGATGCAGTCGCCGCCCTGGGTGGAGGTGGTGAGGATGTCCTGGCCGGGCGCAGCCAGGGCGACGTGCGGCCCGTGGATGCTCGCGTCCGTCACGACACCGCTGAGGTCGGTCGCCGCGACGCCGACGGCCCCCGGATCGCCCGCCGGGTAGCGCGCACCGTCGGCGGCATTCTCCTCGATGGCGAGCTGGTTGTCGCGGTTTCCCGAGCTCGCGACGACGAGGCTGCCACGGGATGCCGCGTATGCCACCGCATCCCGCAGACCGGCGTCATCGGTCGCGGTGCTCATCGAGACGTTGATGATCTGCGCGCCGTTGTCGGCGGCGGTGCGGATGCCCGCGGCGAGACGGGCGACCGAGGGGCCGAATCCCGCTTTCACCTGGTCGGACTCGGTGCCGGCGAACACCCGCACGGACAGGATGCGCGCCGCCGGGGCGAGGCCTTCGACACCGGAGCCGTCGAGGGGGCGCGCGGCGATCTGACCTGCGATCGCGGTGCCGTGGCCGTTGAGGTCCGCGTTCGCACCGGCGCCGTCACCGACGAGGTCGATCGCGCCGGCCATCGCGCCATCGAGGTGCGGGTTCGCCGCGACCCCCGAGTCGACGACGGCGACGGTGACTCCTGCGCCCTGCGTGATCTGCCAGGCATCACCGCTCTGCAGCACGCCGAGCGCCTTCACCGGGTCGGTTATGCGCGTCGAGGCGGTGCACTCCCCGGTGTCGGTCGCGAGCGGGCGCGCCAACGCGGCATCCGTTCGTCCCATCGCCGCCGCAGGCGTCGCCGCGGCCAGCAGCGCCGCTCCGAGCGCGACGCCGACGACCGCACGGATGCCGCGGCCCGCCGTCACGGGGCCCCGGTCGCCGTCGGGCTCGGCGAGAGCTGCTGCCCCTCGGTGCCCCCGCCGGCCCCGAACTCGGTCAGCGCCGGCCCGGTGAGGAAGAACGGGATCCAGGCTTTGGTGACCGTCGTCACGTCGGTCGCCTGGTAGCCGAGACGCTGGAGGGTCTGCTCGGTGGCGCCCGGCAGCGCGTAGGCGGTGCCGGTCGCGTCGATGAGGGTGTCGAGGCCGCTCGACTGATCGCCGCGCCCGGCGGCGTTGACGAGCGCACCGTGACCGGCGGCGACACTCACTCCCGCCGGAGCCGGCAGGCTCGCGGCGCGGGCGGCCAGCACGGTGCGCGTCGCCTGTCCGTCGCTCGCGAGCAGCGCGCAGGGCCGCGACGCCGCGTCGAGGGGGGTGAATCCCGCGGCGGGCCAGTCGGCGCCGCCCGCCGGCTCCTTCGCGGTCGGGAGTCCCGAGCTCACCGACTGGGGAACGTCCTTCACGTCGGTGGCCTTCGCCCCGCTGCCGAGCTGGTACAGCTGCCACGCGAGCGGGCTGAGCGGGGCGAGAGTGTGATCCGACTGCACCAGGAAGCGATCGTCCTCGGCGCTCCCCGAGTAGTGGATGACGTCCCCGACGCGCAGGGTCGTGCCGAGCACCTGGTCGCCCGCGTCCGTCACGGTCAGTGGAGCAAGCGGGGCCCCCGGAGTGAAGAGATTGAGCCAGTCGACGCTCACCGCGCGCGGCGTGCTCGCCGCGATCCCGGCGGCGCGCAGCACGGCGTCGCCCGACGCGGCATCCACGAGGTGACTCGTCCCGCCTGCGACGACGTACCGGCCGCCGGCCGCGTCGACCACGATGGCCCGGTCTGTCGCGGTGGCCGCCGGTGCCTCGCCGAGCTGTACGGCGATGCCGGCGGCGTCGGCGAGGCAGGCCGTCCAGCCGGTGTCGATGAGAGCGGATGCCGCAGGCACCTGATCGGGCGCGCCCACGATGCCGACGGTCGAGCCGAGGGGGATGTCGGCGAGGTTCGACTGACTCGTGTTGATGACGTCGAACTGCCCGGCCGGCATCAGCAGACGCGCGCTGGCGGTGTTGAGCACAGGGTGCAGCACGCCGTCGACGGTGACGTAGCGCGCGCCGGTGTCCTTCGCGATGATGAGCTTGCCGTTCTGCCAGCCGCTCGGGAGCCCCGGCTGGATGAGCCCGTAGAACACTCCGGCGAGCACGACCGCGGCGGTGAGGGCGATCGCGGCGATGACGGCGCGCAGTGGCGCGGCGGGCTCGAGCTCCTTCCCCTCGGGGGCACCGCTCGTGAACGCCGTGAGCAGGCGGCGGCGCGAGAAGTTCTGCGCCTCGATCAGGTCGCTCTTGGTCGCCACGCGGTCAGACCCATCCGCCGGCGATCACCCCGAGCGGCAGCAGCACCGCCAGGATGATCAGCTCGATCGTGTCGGCGACCCGTGCGAGCCGGGTGCGCGCGCGCGGCGCGAGCACCGTGATCGTCACGACGACCGCGGTGGCGATGATGAGCGCGACGAGGAGGACGAGGCGAAGCGCCGGCTGGCCGACGGTCACCGTGATACCCGTGACGGCGAGGCCGACGGTGCCGAGCGCCATGATCGCGAACACCGCGCTGCGCGCGTAGGACTGGCGCGACGGGAACATCATGCCGAGGAACGCGAGTGCGCACAGCGCCGCGCCGGCCGCGTTCGCGGCCGCCACGAGCGGTGTCGCGGCGAGCGCGACGATGCCCAGCGCGAGACGGCTCGCGACGAGCACGCGATGGCCCGCCGCGATGCGCCGCGCAACGTCGTCACCGTCGATCGGTGTCGGCGCGGCGAACACCTCGGCGTCGCTCTGGGGCGAGATGACCCGGATGCGCGTCGAGCTGAGGGCGAGCCAGGGAAGCCCGTTGCCGAGCGTCGCCACGACCGCGACCATCACCGCGTAGACGGCGACCGCATCCACCGGCAGCACGGCGGCGAGCGTCGCGGTGACGCCGACCGCGGCGCCCGCGACGAGGGGGGCGAGCTGGATCTCGGGGCGGTCGGGTTGGAAGGCGAGTGAGGCGCCGCCGATGACGACCGCACCGAGTCCCGCGGCCGCGAGGGGCCACGTCCAGATCTCCGTCCCCGGCACCGCGAGGAATCCGGCGAGAGCACCGAAGAGGGCCGCGGCGATGCCGAGGCCGTGCCCCGCCTCGCTCTGGCCGAGGCGGCCGACCACGGCGGAGACGGCGACGAGCACGACCGCGCCTCCCGCGGCGACGATCGCACCGAGACCCAGCCCGGGGCCGGCTGCGAGCAGCAGCGCCGCGCACACACCGAGCAGCGTGAGGGACGCGGCGAGCGCCGTGCGTGCGTTGTCCTGGAGCGACCAGGGTCTGTGCTGTGAACTGGTCGCGTCGATCACAGCCTCGACGATGTCGTCGTAGACGCGCGGCTGAGCAAGCAGACCGCCGCGGGCGAGCGTGAGCAGGTCTCCGTCGTCGACACCCTGCTCCGCCGCCCCGCGCGCGACGTCGAGCACCGTGCCGTCCGCGCGCTGCAGGGCATAGCCCGCGTGCGTCATGGTCGGATCGAGCACGCCGAGACTGCGCGCGAAGCCCGGCATCAGCTCGATGAGCGGCAGCTGAGCGGGGATGCCGATGTCGAGCCGGCGGCCCTCGCACTGCACCGACACGCGCACGAGAGCACGCGAGGCGACGACGCTCTGACTCACCGGTGCGCTCCCCCTCGTTGCCCTCATCCGCCGTGCCCGCGCACGACGCCGCCAGTGTAGCCGCGGCGTGGAAGCCCTCGAATGCGCCTGGGGATGACTGCGAGGAGCCGGATCCAGATGACAGAACTCTCATCCACGAACTATCCACAATGGCCGGATCGGGCCCCGAGCGCGGGGGCCGATGGCTACCGTCGGACCCGAGGCGCTCGATCACGGTGACGACCACCGCACGGGAGCCCCACTCCGATCCAGTCAATGAATGAAGGGGGTTGACGTGGCAGATGTGATCTCCGCCGAGGAAGGCGCGCTCAAGCGCGGAGCCGAGGCAGTGAACACCGCGAAGGCCGGCATCGACCAGCAGGTGAAGTTCGTCCGTGGCGAGATCGAGCAGGTGCGCGGCTTCTGGACCGGCGCGGCCGCCGTCGCGTACACCCAGCTCATGACCCGATGGGACGACGAGACACGCAAGCTGAACGAGGTGCTCGTGACGCTCGAGTCGGCCCTGACCGGCACCGAGCGCGACCAGTCGGCGACAGAAGAGTCCCACCAGCAGACCATCTCCGGTCTTTCGTCGATCATGGGCAGCTGACGCACGCGTCGGCAGAGAGTAAGAGGAGTCATCATGCAGTCGATGTCCGTCAAGCCCGAGCAGGTCGTCGCCCTCGCCGGGCAGATCCGCACCGGCGCCAACGGAATCAAGGCTCGGCTGGAACAGCTCGAGAACGAGGTCGGCAAGCTCCGCGCCTCGTGGAACGGTGAGGCGCAGACCGCCTACGACACCGCACAGCGCAAATGGACGCAGTCACTGACCGCGCTCAACACCCTGCTCGAGCAGATCTCCGCCAAGACCACCGAGATCTCGCAGGGCTACGTGTCATCCGACAAGTCGTCGGCAGGCCGATTCTCGCTCTGACGTTCGGGCGGTGATCGCGGGCGGGCGTCCGGTCGGCGATCACCGCCTCGCCGATGAGGGGATGCCGCGGCCACCGGCATCCGTCTCGTCACCGTCGATGAATCGATCACAGGAGGAGTCATGACCGGATCGATCAGAGCCACCGAAGGCGCGCTGCGGCGCGGTGCGGAAGCCGTATCGGGCGCGCGGGCCGACATCGTCGACAGCATCGGTCGCGTCCGAGGCGAACTCGACCAGCTGAGCGCGTACTGGCACGGAGACGCCGCGACGGCGTTCCAGTCGCTGGTGTCGACGTGGAGCGCGGATGCGCAACGCCTCACCGCCGTACTCGTCGAGTTCGACGGGGCGCTGCGCGGGACCGAACGCGATCAGGCCGCGACGGAGGAAGCGCACCAGCAGACCATCTCGGGCCTCGGCACCATGATGGGCGGAAACTGACATGCACGACTTCTCGGTCGACCCGCTCGCTCTGGAGGTCAGCGCGGCGGAGCTGCGCACGGAGAGCGCCCGTATCGGCGCGATCCTCGCCGGCCTGGAGCAGGAGGTCGGTCGGCTGGAGGCGAGCTGGGACGGCGATGCCCGATCCGCCTACCAGCGGGCGCAGCGCTCGTGGAGCGCGACCTTCTCCGAGATGCGGGATCTGCTCGAGCGCATCGCCCGCGCGGCCGATCAGATGTCGGCCGGGTACGTCGAGTCCGACCGCGCCTCGGCCAAGCTCTTCCGGAACGGCTGAGACCATGACCGATCCGGCGAGGCGACGCGTTGCGGCCCGCGAACCCGAGCTCGGCACGCCGTCGAGAGACCTCGCTCAGTGACCCGCCCCGTCATCGAGAGGCGGCGCATAGCCGTGATCGATGCGACGTCCCGTCACGATCTCTCCGTGCCGATCGACCGCACGCTCGCCGACGCGCTGCACGCTGCACGCATCGACCTCGACCCTGCCCGCCAGACGCTCCTCGGCCGGGGCGGAAGACAGATCGCCCCGGGGTCGCCGATCGGCGACCTCGACGACGGCGCGGTCCTCACCGTCGTCGAGACGGGTGAGCGCCGGCCCACCGCGAGGAGCGGCATGCGCCGACGGCGCGACGCCGTCGAGAGCGCCGCCCTCTGGTGGACTCTGGGCGCGCTCGGCCTGGGGGTCGCCGTGGTCGCGCTCGGCGCGCCCGACGCGATCGTCCCGTCCGCGCGGCCGGTCCTCGCCGCCGTCGCGCTCGCCGCGGCGATCGCCTCCTCGGTGCCCTGGGCGACGCGGGCGTCCCCGCGCGCGACGGGCGCGGGGAGCGCGTGGGGCCCGCTCGCGCTCGCGTTCGCCGGCGGCGCGGTCGCGATCCCGGAGATGCCCGCCGCATCCGCGTCGCTGGCGGTGTTCACCGGTCTCGGATGCGCCGCGGCGCTCGCAGGGCTGCTCGGACTCGTCGCCTCGAGGGCCACCTTCCGCGCCGAGCTCGGCGTGACCGCCGTGGTGCTGCTGCCGTTCGCGCTGGTCTGGGGCGCGGCGATGATGCTCGACCTTCCCGTGTCCGCACCCGCCGCCGTCTCGCTCGGGCTCGTCCCGGTGGCGCGCCGCCTGCTGGTCGCGACTCTGCTCGACGTGTCTCCGGGCATGTTCATCGACTATCCGCGATTCCAGACGACGCGCTGGTCGGTGCGGCAGACCTATCCCGAGCCCGGCGGCCCCATCTCCGCGTCGACCGCCGCCGAAGTCGCCGTGCGATCCTCGGCTCGGCTCGTGGCGGGCACCGCAACGCTCTCGCTGATCGCCGCGGCCACCGCCCCCATCGCGCTGCCCGGCTTTCCCCTCACCGATCCACTCGTGTTCGCGGGCCGCGTGGCGCTCGCGATCTGTGCCGCCGCCGCCCTCCTGCTCGGATCCCGCCGCGCCCTGTCGCCCGTGACGATGTGGATGCCGCGGCTCGCCGCGACGGTCGTCATCGGTACCGCCGTCGCCGGGATCATCGGCGCGTTCGACGCCGATGTGCTCGCCGTCTCGGCGGTCGTGCTGCTGGCGGCGGGCGTGCTCGCGGGTCTCGCGGCGATCCCCATCGCCCGGGGTGCGCGGTCATTGGCGTGGTCGCGGACGGGAGACGTCATCGAGTGGCTCGCGATCGCCCTGGCGCTCCCGGCCGGCCTGATGGCCGCCGACGCCATCGACCTGCTGCGTGGAATGATGGGCGCATGAGCGGGGGGTCGCCGCCGAGCGGGGCCGTCGGCACGGGACGGGACACCGCGGCGTCGCGGTCGACCCATCTGGGCGCCGTGGCCGGTGTCGGCGCACGGGTCGCCGCGTTCACGATCGACATGGCCGCCGTGGCGGCGATCGCCACGATCGTCGGAGTCGCCTCGGCATCCGTCCTCCTCGCAGTGCTCGCGACCCTCGAGGCGCTGGTCGCCCTGTGGGTGGTGCAGGGACGCACGGGGACGAGTATCGGGAAGGCGCTGCTCCGGCTGCGCGTGACGAGGGCGGACGCTCCGTTCTCGCCGGGGGTGGGACGGGCGTTCGTGCGCGGCCTCATCTCGGCGATGGGTGCTGCGGTGCTCGGCGTCGGAGCGTGGCTGGTCGAGGCGTCGGCGGCGTGGGACCGCGGGCCTCGCCGACGCTCCTGGGCTGATCGCGCGGCGCAGACCGTCGTCGTCGCGGTGCCTCGCCGTCACGAGGCCGACGTCGTCATGGGCACGCCCGACAACGGGGCCACGGTGCTGCCGGCCCCCGCGGTGAGGACGCAGCGAGGGGAGGGCATCGCCGGGAGCGCGGCGATCGCGCCGGTCATCCGTCGGCCGGATGCCGCGCCCGCCCTCATCACCTCGACTCCGCGGGTGGGCGGGGTGATCTCCGCCGCACCGACGCCGGTGGTCGATACGCTGCCGGGCGAGGTCACGGGGGGCGACAGCGGCGGATCGACGGGACAGCCCGGTCCGCGTCGGCGGGGTGTCGTCCCGTGGGAGACCGACGGACCCGCGGCAGATCCGTCATCGGGCGAGCTCCTGCTCGCGTTCGACACCGGACAGCGCGCGCAGCTTCCGGTGCCGGTCGCCGTGAACCTGGGGCGCCGGCCCGAGCCGACGGCTCCAGGAGACGAGCTGGTCGTCGTGCGCGACCCCGACGGCACCGTCTCGAAGACGCACGCTCGCCTCGAGCACACCCGCGCGGGCACCTGGATCACCGATGTCGGATCGACCAACGGCACGGACCTCCTCGATGAAGAGGGGCACGCCACGCCCGTGCTGCCGGGGGCGCGCACGCAGGTGGAGGACGGCGTCCGGGTGCGACTCGGCGACCGCGTCTTCACGGTGAGTCGTCTCCTCGGCGACTCCGACTGAGCGGATGCCGCGGCGCGGCCGCCACCGCGCGACTTATCCACCGATTCCCCGGTGCGCACATCGTCGACGAGCGCCTCCACAAGAATTGATCCGATCCAAGAGGGGGAGGCGCTGACATGTCGTGGCTCGGTGTGAACTTCGAGGCCGTGCAGAACCAGGCCGAGAAACTGCTCATCCAGTCGGCGCAGCTGCCGACGTCCGAAGAGCTGACGCACGTCGACGGGCACTCGACGGAAGCGGCCGAAGCGACGTTCTACGCCTGGCTCGCACGCAACGCATCGACGCTGGCCGACTCCGTGACCGGCATCCAGACCGTCATCGCCGAGCATTCCGACGCGTTGAAGGCGGCCGCCCAGCGCCTCGTGGCATCCGATGACCTCTCTGCACTGACAGCGGGGATGCTCGAGCACGCCATCGACGTCGCGGCCGCACCGTCCGCCGCCTCGGCACCGCCGCCACCCGCAGGAGCCGCGCAGACCGACAGCTCCGCCGTGGCGAGCGCCTGGGTCGACGGATCGTGAGGTTCGCCGCACCGCGCCTCGCGGCGGCGACGGCATTCGTCGCCGCGACCGCGCTCGCGCTCGTGCCCTCCGCCGCGTCGGCCGCGGCGACGACCGATGGCAACTGGTGGTATGCCAAGTACAACCTCGCGCAGCTCCACTCGTCGGGCATCGACGGCTCCGGCGTCACCATCGCGGTCATTGACGGACCGGTGAACACCGAGTTCCCCGCACTCGTGGGCGCGGACATCGTCACCCACGGGCCGGCGTGCGACGGCTCCGCGGCGACCACGACCACGTACACCGAGGACTCCGGTCATGGCACCTCCGTGGCGTCGCTCCTGGTGGGCACAGGCGCCGGCCCCGGGGAGATCCGGGGCATCGCTCCGAAGGCCACCATCGACTACTACGTGGCGCCGCTGAACTCGACCGACCCTGCGTGCGGGGTGCAGACGGCGGACGGTCAGCGCACCGACCTCTACGGCGCCCTCATCGACGAAGCGGTGCGCAACGGCGCGGAGATCATCAGCATCTCGACCGGTGGGCCCGCCGTCCCCGCCGAGTACTACTCGGCGATCGCCCGCGCCCTCGCCGCCGGCGTCGTGATCGTGGCGGGCACTCCGAACGCGAACGGGTCCGCGTCGACCTATCCGTGGGACGCGAACGGCGTCGTCGCCGTGTCGGCGATCTCCTCGACCGGGAGCCTTCTGGAGAACCCCGCCGGCACTCCCGTCATCAACGACGACGTCACCGTGGCGGCCCCCGGTGTCGATATCTCGACCCCCGCCGGCGCGAGCGACGGCAGCTGGATCGCAGGGACCTCCTCGGGATCATCGCTCGCGACGCCGCTGGTGGCGGGAATGCTCGCGTTGGCGAAAGAGAAGTATCCGTCGGCGACCGGGAATCAACTCATCCAGTCGCTCATCCACCACGCAAGCGGGACGACGAACGGAAACCTCGCTGTCGCACAGGGATACGGATACGGCGGCGCACTCCTCGCGGGCATGCTGAGCGCCGACCCCGCGTCCTATCCCGACACCAATCCCCTCATGGGGAAGTCGTCGGGCCTCCCCACGGCGCAGCAGTTCGCAGGCGCCCGCAGCGGCGGCGCCTCCACGTCCTCCGCGACGCCGAGTCCCGTGCCCTCCGGAGCGGGCACCGTCGCCTCCCCCGAGTCGAGCGGGGGCGTTCCGATCGCTCTCGGCGCGGCGGGCCTGCTCGTGGTCGCGGGCCTCGCCGTGACGACGGTGCTCGTCATCCGTCGAACACGCGCACGAAGTCCTCAACGGAAGGATGCAGGATGAGCAACCCCGGGCCTTACGAACAACGACTCATCCAGCTCGCTCAGGTCGGCGACTGGTCGCAGGCGAACCTGCCGCAGCTGCAGAGCCTCCTCCCCGACCTCGCCACGGTGCTCCGGGCGGCGTCGGACGACAACGGGCTGACCGGACAGGCGGCCCTCGCCGCGTCAGAGACGCTCCGCACATCGGCGACGGCCATCGACCAGCTCACCGCGGCGATCGGCGTCTTCCAGGCCGCCATCACGCAGGCGAATGCCGAGCGGGAGTCCGCCCGCTCCGCGCTCGCCGCGCTCCCGAACGGATCTCTCGACGGAACCCAGGAGGCGCTCGTGCGTGGGGCGGCGACGGGACTGACCCTCCCCCTCGGGCCGATCTCGGTCATCGCCGGGCCGTTCGCGGTCGACCAGATCAATCAGTGGATGAGCTCCCAGCGCGAGGCCGCCGCGCACAAGGCCGTGACCGCTGCGTCGAGCGGCATCGCGGCATCGATGTCCGATCAACCCCGGTTCCCACTGCTGTCCGCTGACGGCTTCAGCCGATTCACCCTCGACACGGCACCCGATGGGACAGACACGCCGGCGACGCCGCCGGCGCGCACATCGACGACGCACACCGCGAACACCGTCACCGCACCGCCCGTTCCCACAGCGGCCACGGTGCCCGGTGTGACCGACCACACCGTGCAGACCGGCGACGGCAGCTGGACCGGGGGAAACGACATCGTGCTGACACCGGACGGTCCGCTCGGCTCCGGGGGAACGAGCTTCGCCCCGGGAACGGTCATAGGGAGCGGAGCCGGCACGGGACTGCAGGGAGGCGCGTCGACTCTCACTCCGGCCACCCCCGGCGGGTTCGGGGCGGGGGCCGGAATCGCCGGTGCCGCGATGCTCGGAGCCGGCGCGCGGTACGCCGGTGCGGGCCTCACCGCGGCGGCCACGGCCGACGCGACCCCGGGCGCGGGAGCGTTCGCCGGCGGCAGGGGGGCGGGCTCCTCCGGCGGGTCGGGCGGCCTGGGCGCCGACGCCCGCAGCGGTTCCGGAGGACTTCTCGGCGGCGCCCGCTCGTCGGCTGCGGGAGCGGCCACGGCCGCCCCCACCGAAACGTCGGGGACGCGAAGCGGCGCCGCGGGCGGCATGCTGGGCGGCGGCGCCCCGGGCTCGGCGAACGGCGACGGGAAGCGCGGCGGCCGCGGCCTCGGCGGCCCGGTCGCACCGAAGCTCGAGGAGGACGTCGACCTGGGTCCGCGCTCGGAGGGCGCCGGAGCGGGCGGACGCGCCTGACCGGGCGACGCCCCGCCACCACTGACAGCCAGCCCCGCCGCCCGGTCACACGGCCGGTAGGGCCCGAGACGCACCGAGGGAGCACCCGGATGAGCGGAACACCGCGACTCGCACCTCCGCGCGTGCCCAGCGGCAAGATCCTCGTGCAACCTCCTCCCGAGCTCGTCCCCGCCGACGGGGCCGGGGGCATCCTCACCTCACTGCTCCCGATGATCGGCTCGGTCGGCGCGATCGTGATGGTGACGATCTCCAACGCCGGGCCGACCGGCTTCATCACCGGAGGCATGTTCCTGCTGTCGTCGCTCGGCTTCGTCGCCGTGAACGGGTGGCGACAGCGCTCGCAGCGAGCCGCGCAGGTGCTTGCCAACCGGCGCGAGTACCTCGCCTACCTCTCGGAGCTGCGGGATACCGTGCGCAGCGCGGCCCGCCAGCAACGCCGGCACGGGAACTGGATCCACCCGGCCCCCGCCGCGCTCCCGTTCCTCGCCGAGGAGCGCACCCGCGTCTGGGAACGGGCCGGGACAGACGACGCCTTCCTCCGCACCCGTGTGGGAGTGTCCGATCAGCCGCTGTGCATCACACTCGAGGCGCCCGAGCTCCCTTCGCTCGCTCAACTCGACCCGGTCGCCGCGAGCGCGGCGCACCGGTTCATGCTCACCCACGAGATCCAGCCCGCGCTGCCGCTCGCCGTCGACCTCGGGGACGACGCCCGCATCGAGATCATCGGCTCCGACGAAGACGCCGTGCGGGCGCTCGCGCGATCGATGGTCATCGGCCTCGCCGCCCTCCACGACCCCGACACCCTCCAGATCGCCGTTCTCGCCGGGCCCTCGCAACTGCCCCACTGGGAATGGGCGAAGTGGCTGCCGCACGCGCAATCGGTGCGGGTGGAGGATCGCGTCGGGCCCGCACGCCTGATCGCCTCCGATCTCGACACTCTCGAGGACCTGCTTCCGGCGGGTCTGCGCGAGCGTCCGCGATTCGGCCGCGACACCCGCACGAGCCCGCACATCGTGATCCTCGTCGACGGGGTACGGCTGCCCGCGGGGCATCCGATCGTCGGCGGCGAGGGCATGGCCGGCGTCACGGTACTCGAACTCCCCGAACGGTGGAGCGACCTCGACGACCACGGCACCCTGCGCATCGCCCTGCCGACCGAGGGGCGCACGGTCAGCGAGCTCATCCACCTCGGTCGCGCAGCCGTGCCCTTCACGCCCGATACCGTGACGATCGTCGAAGCCGAGGCGACCGCCCGGCGACTGCTGCCGCTGCACTCCCAGCCGACGGCGTCCACCGGCGAGACCGGCAGTGCTCAGCGAGAGCTCGTCGAGCTGCTCGCTCTACCCGACGTGCGTGACATCGACGTCGATCGCACGTGGCTTCCCCGTCTCGAACGCGACCGGCTGCGGGTGCCGATCGGACAGGACACCTCGGGCGCCGCCCTCGTGCTCGACCTGAAGGAAGCCGCGCAGCAGGGCATGGGACCCCACGGTGTGCTCATCGGCGCCACCGGCTCCGGGAAGTCGGAGGTGCTGCGCACCCTCGTGCTCGCGCTCGCCCTCACCCACTCCCCCGAGCAGCTCAACTTCGTGCTCGTCGACTTCAAGGGCGGCGCGACCTTCGCCGGCATGGCCGGGATGCCGCATGTCTCGGCGATCATCACCAACCTCGGTCAAGAGCTCGCTCTGGTCGACCGCTTCCAGGATGCCCTGCAGGGCGAGGTGGTGCGGCGGCAGGAACTGCTGCGCTCCGCCGGGAACTTCGCCAACGTCAGCGACTACGAGAAGGCGCGCAAGAACGGCCGCAGCGACCTCGAACCGCTCCCCGCGCTGCTGATCGTCGCCGACGAGTTCAGTGAGCTGCTGTCGGCCAAACCCGAGTTCGTCGACAGCTTCATCAACATCGGCCGCGTCGGTCGCTCGTTGCAGGTGCATCTGCTGCTCGCGTCACAGCGACTCGAGGAGGGCAAG
>NZ_MEGA01000054.1:15255-17723 GCF_001725695.1 Microbacterium sp. SCN 71-21 | reverse complement strand
GGCCGAGGTCGAGGCGGGCGCGATCTATTCCTATGGCGACTATTCGACCTGGATTCTGGACCGCTTCCGCACCGGCAACCGCATCCGCGGGTTCGAGCCGAACGCGTACACCGAGCGGCCGAAGGTCGTGAACCGCATCAGCACGATGATGAAGACGGCGACCGCGACCCAGACGAACACGGCCCCGGGGACTCCGCCGATGCGGGTGGTCATGGCGGCCGAGATGGACGGATGCGGCTGTCCTCCGGACTGGCCGTTCGTGATCACGAGCACGAAGCCGCTGACGATCGCCGCCATGCCGAGGGTCATCACCATGGGGTTGATGCCGAACAGCGAGATACCGAGCGCGTTCACGCAGCCGATGGCCGCACCGATGAGCACGATGGCCCCGAGCACGAGCAGGGGCCACTCCGCATCCGCGGTCCACTGCACCGTCAGCACGTCGGAGGCGGAGATGACGGCTCCCACCGACAGGTCGATGCCCGCGGCGACGATGACGAGGGTCTGTCCGGCCGAGGCGATGCCGAGCACCGCGGCGACCCCGAGCAGCACGCCCAGGTGTCCGACGGTGAGAAAGCTCCCGCTCTGCGCTTGCGCCACGAGCATGAGCACGGCGAGCGCGACGTAGGAGAGCACCGCGGGCGGGATCGAGGCGATGCGCTTGCGCGCGGTGGCGGGCAGGGCAGTCATCGTGTGACCTCCGGGGTGGATGCGGCGCCGGGTCGTCGTCCGAGGGGGATCCAGCGACCCGTCACCACCTTCGACAGGGCGAGCGAGAGGATCAGCAGCGAGCCGTCGACGATGCCCTGGTAGAACGAGGACACCCCGGCGAACTGCGTGACATTGGTGATGAGGGTGAGGGCGAGGGCACCCGCGAGCGCACCGGGGATGAGCCCGCGCCCGCCGGCGAACGAGATGCCGCCGAGGACGGCGGCGGTGATCGCCTTGAGCGTGTAGGACTGGCCGGAGAGCGGGTCGCCGACCGAGGTGATGCCGCTGAGCGCGACGCCGCCGAGCCCGAGGATGACCCCCGAGAGCCCGAAGACGAACAGCTTCGTGCCGGGCAGCGAGATGCGCGAGAGGTAGGCGCCGAGCTCGTCCGAGCCGAGGCCGTAGATCTTGCGGCCCATCGGCGTGCGCGCGAGCCAGACCGTGACGATCAGCAGCACCAGGGTGACGTACATGGGCGCCGGACCGTAGATCCACACCGTGAACTCGGTCGGCACCGAGCCGCCGGGGCGGGACATGATGAACAGCGCGATGCCGGCCCAGATGGTCGACATGGCGAGGGTGACGATGATCGACGGCAGCCGCAGGAACGCCACGAATGAGCCGGTGATGAGTCCGCACACGAGACCGACGACGATGCCGAGCACGATCGCGAGCACCGCGTTGTCGGGGGTGAGTGTCGCGATCAGCACGTTCACGAGGGTCAGCACGGCGCCGATGCTGAGGTCGATCTCGGCGATCAGCATGAGGTACCCGGCGGCCGCGGCGGCGAACAGCAGCACGAGCGACGACCCGAACACGAACTCGAGGTTTCCGGCGGTGAGGAAGGTCGGCTGGAAGGCGACGTTGAGCGCGACGAGCACGAGCAGGATCGCCCAGATCAGCAGGTCGCTGACCTCGATGCTGCGCCGCGTGCTGCGGCGGACGGCGGTGACGGCGGACATCATGCTCCCAACATGTTCTTGAGGAGGGCCGGTTCGGTGATCTCGTCGCCGACGAGCTCGGCGACGATCGCGTCGTCGTGGAACACGAGCACCCGGTCGCAGAGGCCGACGAGCTCGGGCAGCTCGGTGGAGTTGAAGACGACGGCGACGCCCGAGTCGGCGAGTTCGCGCAGCACACGGTAGATGTCGGCCTTCGCGCCCGCGTCGATGCCGCGGGTGGGGTCGTCGAGCAGTACGACCCGCGGCTCGACGAGCAGCGAACGCCCGATGAGCACCTTCTGCTGGTTTCCGCCTGAGAGGGTCTCGACCGCGACCGCGGAGGTGTGGGTCTTGACCGAGAGCAGCGAGATGACGTGGTCGGCAGCGGCGGTCTCGGCGCGGCGCGAGAGGAACCCGAGGCGGGAGACGCGGCGCAGGGCGCTGAGAGTCGCGTTCAGGCGCACCGAATGCTTCAGGATGAGCCCCTCGGTGCCACGGTCCTCGGGCACGTAGGCGACGCCGAGGCGCTGCATCCGTGTCACGTTCAGGCGACGGATCGGCTTGCGTTCACCGACGGCCACCGTCGCGCCTCGACTGGAGTCGGCACCGGCGATCGCTCGCATCGCGTGCTTCTGGCCGTGGCCCTGCAGGCCCGCGAGCCCGAGGATCTCGCCCTGTGCGACGGCGATGCGCGCGTCACCGAGGTCGGGGATGTGCGCGGTGAGGGCGGGGGCGCCGGTCGCGTCGTGCGGGGTGCGGGCGATGCGCTCGAGCGGCTCGAGCGCCTTCCCGGCGAGCTGGGCGAGCAGGCGCTCG
>NZ_MEGA01000054.1:0-15239 GCF_001725695.1 Microbacterium sp. SCN 71-21 | reverse complement strand
CCTTCCCGGCGAGCTGGGCGAGCAGGCGCTCGCGCGTGGTGTCCGCGGTGCCGCCGGTCCAGACGAGCGCGCCGTCGGTGATAACGCTGACGGTGTCGGCGACGGCGAAGACCTCATCCATGCGGTGCGAGACGAAGAGCACGGATGCCCCGTCCGCCGCCAGCTCGCGACTGATGCGCAGCAGGTTCTCGGCGTCGGGCTGGTCGAGCGACGAGGTGGCTTCGTCGAGGATGAGAAGCCGCGGGTCGTTGCCGAGCGCCCGCGCGATCTCGACGAGCTGCAGCTGGGCGAGGCTCAGGGTGCGGCAGGGGGCCCCGAGCGGCAGGTCGATGCGGTAGCGATCGAGGATCTCGGCGGCGCGGGCGTTGAGCCGGCGCTCGCTGATCGTGCCGAGGATCGTACGGGGATAGTGGCCGAGCATGATGTTCTCGGCCACGGTGAGTGCCGGCAGCACCGACAGCTCCTGGAAGACGGTGATGATGCCTGCTCGCGCGGAGGCGGAGGTGCTGCCGGGAGCGACGGTGCGCTCACCGGCGAGGACGGCGCCCTCCGTGGGCGAGACCGTGCCCGACAGCAGCTTGACGAGCGTGCTCTTGCCGGAGCCGTTCTGCCCGAGGACCGCGTGCACTTCGCCGGGGGCGAAGGCGAGCGACACGTCGGAGAGGGCGCGGACCGGCCCGTAGGTCTTGGTGAGTCCGGAGACGGCGAACCCGCCGGGGGCGGTGGCCCGCGGAGACCGGCTGGTCTCCGCGGGCGCCGCTCCCTCGTGCAACGAGGCAGACATCGGTGTGGTTCCTTACTTCTGGACCATGTAGTTCGTGTACAGGTCCTGCTCGGCGACGATCGGGACATCCACGTGGGAGCCGGCCGGGGTGTTGAGCTTCAGATAGGTGTCGAGGTTCTCGTTGGTGATGAGCTCGTGGCTCAGCACCGGCTCACGGTCCTTCATCTCCCAGCCCTGGCGGAGCTTCACGCCGGCCCAGAGCGCGTCGAGCACGATGGCGGGCGACACGACGATGCCGACGGTCTGGTAGCCGCGCTCATCGCGAAGCTTGGCCCACGTCTCGAGGAACCCACCGAGGCCGTCACCGACGATCGGAGGCAGCTGCAACCCCTCGTCGTCGAAGGCGCTCGCGATGCTCGGCGCCATGCTGCCCTGCGTCCAGACGGCGGCGATGTCCTTGTTGTTGGCAAGGACGGTGGCCATCTTCTGCTTGGCGGTGGCGCCGTTCCAGTCGGCGTACTCCTTGATGACCGTGATGCCGGGGTACTTCGCGAAGACGTCGGAGGCGAGCTTCTCGCGGGCGTCCGAGAGCGGGGCGCCGGCGGTGCCGTTCATCATCACGACGGTGCCCTTGCCGCCGATGAACTCGGCGAGCTTCTCGGCCGTGCCGGCCGAGATGAGCTGCTCGTCCTGGTACATGTTCACGGACTTGGTGCTGGTGATCGGGTTGTCGAAGCTGACCACGGTCACGCCGCGGGCGATGGCGGCATCCACCACTCCGTTGAGCGCGTCCGCCGAGGCGGCGTCGATGAGGATGAGGTTCGCGCCCTGGTTGACCATCGTCTGGATCTGCTGGGCCTGGGTCGCGGCCGTGCCGTCGGCGTTCTGGATGATGTAGTCCGAGATGACGCCTTCCTGCTTGAGGGTGGTGGCCTCGGCCTCGAAGTCCTTGAGCATCTGCGGACGCCAGACCGAGTCGACGTTCGAGTTGCTCAGGCCGACGACGATCTTCTCGCCGCCGGAGGTCGACGAGCCGGATGCGGTGCCCGCACATGCGGAGAGGGCGAGGGCACCGGCCGCGACAGCCGCGACGGCTGCAAGTCGGAGCTTCTTCATGGGGGATTCCTTCGTGTGTATGGGACAACGGGTGTGGTGCACGGAGGTGGAGCAGGTTCGTAGGGGTGTCAGAGCATGACGTCGCCGCCGGTCGCGTTCATCACGGCGCCGGTGTAGTAGGCGCCGCCGGCGGAGGCGAGCAGCACGGCGGTGGGGGCGATCTCGTCGACGCTGCCGGCGCGCCCGAGGGGCACCTCGGCGAGCTTGCGAGCGACGACGTCGGCGGGGAGCGACGCGAGCATCTCGGTGTTGATCGGACCGGGGGCGATCGTGTTGGCAGTGATGCCGTGCGGGGCGAGCTCGCGGGCGATCGCCCGCATGAAGCCGTGCACGCCGGCCTTCGCCGCGCAGTAGTGGGGCATACCGACCGAGCCGATCATGCCGAGGTTCGAGCCGATGCTGATGATGCGGCCCGACTTCTGCGGGATCATGACGCGCGCGGCGGCGCGGGTGCAGTGGAAGACACCGGTGAGGTTCACCGCGATCATCCGCTCCCACTGATCGTCGCTCATCTCGGTGATGGCGCCGGTGTTGTCGATGCCCGCGTTGTTGACCAGGATGTCGAGGCGGCCGTGCTGCGCGACGATCTCAGCGAAGATGGCGTCGACGCACGCGGAGTCGGTGACATCGATGGCCGCAGCGGATGCCCCGGGGATGTCGGCGGCCGCTGCCGTGGCACGGGCGGCGTCGACATCAGCTACCACGACTGTGGCACCCTCGGCGGCGAAGTGCGCCGCGATGGCCCGGCCGATGCCGCCGGCGGCGCCGGTGACGAGGGCGACCTTTCCGTCGAGGAGCGGCTCGCGGTAGCGGATCTCTGCGGGGGACATGCGGACCTTTCGATCCGGCTGGCGGTCAACCGGATAAGTAGCATGCTACCCATCACCCACCACCGTCTCCCCCGGGGGAGTGAGTGTTTTACCCGACCGAAACAGACATGTAACATGCCACTCTCATCCGAAGAGAGCGGGCAACAGCACCGAACCGACCACCAGCACCGGCACGGCGAGCACTGTCGTGAGCGACACGGCGTCGCGGGCGAGGGTCGTGGCGGACTCGTAGCGCGATGCGTAGACGTAGACGTTCTGCGCTGTGGGCAGTGACGCGCAGAGCACGGCCGCCATGAGGTCTTTGCCTGCCAGCCCGAAGACGAGCGTCCCCACGATCGTGGCGACGATCGGCGCGGCGAACGACTTCAGTACGACGGCGACGAGCGTCTGCGCCACGGCGCCGCGCCGCAGCGGAAGCCCGTGGCGCTGCAGCCCCATGCCGAACGCGAGCAGCATGATCGGCACCGTCGCATGCCCGAGCAGCGAGAACGGCTCGAGGATCGCGTCGGGCAGTACGAGCCCGCTGGCGCTCACGGCGACGCCGGCAAGCGAGGCGACCACGATCGGATTGCGGAACGGACGCAGCAGACGTTGTCCGATGGACTGCCCGACACCCGAGGCGATGTCGAGGATCGCCATGCTCACGGGGGCGAGGATGATGAGCTGGAACAGCATCACGGGCGCGATGAGAGTGGCGCTGCCGAGCACATAGGTCGCCACCGGCAGCCCGAGATTCCCCGCGTTCACGTACCCGCTCGCGAGACCGCCGACGACGGCGGTCGGCACGCCCCAGCGCGCGACCGCCGCGACGATCGCGAAGACGGCGATGCCGAACAGCGCCGCGATGGCAACGGTGGCGAGCGAGACGCTGAAGATCGAGTCGATGCGGCTGGTCGAGAGCAGGTAGAACATCAGCGCCGGTGTGCCGAGCGTGAACGCCACCATCGAGAGCACGCGTTCCGCGTTGTCGGGGAGCAGTCGCATCCGCCCCACGACGAAGCCGAGGAGGATGAGCGAGCCCACCACTCCGAAGCCGATGAGCACACCCGACACGCGAACCTCGATCCGATCGGCGACGTTCACCGAGTCATGTAGCATGCTACATACACACGAGAGTGGACCCTTCACTCTTCACTGGGGGCTCGAGGAGGGAACCTCGTCATGACGTCGCTCGCAAAGGTGCGCACACAGGAAACACTTACATCGCAGGTCGTCACCTCGATCCGCGCCGCCATCAAGGACGGCACGATGCCGGGCGGCGTGCTGCACTCGGTCGGCTCGATCGCCGACCAGCTCGGCGTCTCCCGTACGCCCGTGCGCGAGGCAGTGCTGCAGCTCGCGAACCTCGGGCTCGTGGAGATCCAGAAGAACCGCGGCTTCATCGTCATCGAGCATGACCCGGCCGATCTCGAGCGCATCTTCCAGATCCGCTCGTGGCTCGAGGTGCCGGCCGCGGGCCTCGCCGCCCAGGCCGACGCGAAGGCCAAGCAGCGCATCCAGCACGCCTACGACCGCATGCTCGAGGTCGCCGCCGCCGGCCGCTCCGCCGACCTCGAGCGCTACGACGCCCAGTTCCACTCCGCGATCCTCAGCGCCACCGGCAATGCGCGACTCGCGAGCATCGTCGACGACCTGCGCGACCTGCTGATCAACCGTCGCCACACCACGACCGACCGCCTCCACAGCCCGATCGACATCGCCCACGATCACGACGAGATCCTGCGCGGCATCATGACGGGCGATTCGGCTCTGGCCGAGGCCGCGATGCAGGAGCACCTCAGCCGAATCCGCGGCGACGTGCTCCACATCCTCGCGACGTCGTAGCCGACACGTCAAACGGCGGTGATCGCGCCGGTCACGAGGCCGACGAGCTCCTCACCGGAGACGTCCTCGGTACGCACCCCCTGCACGACGTTGCCCGCTCGCATGACCCACACCTGGGACGAGAGGCGCTTTACCTGCTCGAAGTTGTGCGAGACCACGAGCACCGTCTCACCGGCATCGACGACGCGGCGGATCAGCCCCTCGACTTGAGCGGTCTCCCGCAGCCCGAGCGCCGCCGTGGGCTCGTCGAGGATGATGAGGCCGCGGGCCCACATCACACCCCGTGCGATCGCGACCGCCTGCCGCTGCCCACCGGAGAGGCGTTTGACCGCCCTCGTCACCGACGGCACGTTGACGGCGAGGTCGGCGACGAGACGATGCGCCTCGCGCTTCATCTCGCCGCGGCGGAGGAAACGCAGCGGACCGATGCCGGCGGTGAGCTCGCGGTCCATGTAGAGGTTCTGCCAGATGCTGAGCTGATCGCTCAGCGCGAGATCCTGGTACACCGTCTCGATGCCCGCCGCCCGCGCATGCTTGGGCGAGGAGAAGCGCACGTCCTTCCCATCGATGGTGATCGTTCCGCTGTCGGGCGTGATGAGCCCCGTCAGGCATTTGACCAGCGTCGACTTGCCGGCACCGTTGTCACCGACGATGGCCGTGACCTCGCCGCGACGAGCTGTGAGGGAGGCGCCCTTCAGCGCCTCGACGCTGCCGAACGTCTTGCGGATGTCGCGGAGTTCGACCTTGATGTCGTTCACTTTCGACCTCTCATGAGCATGGCGGCGGCGATCACGACGATGCCGATGACCAGGGGCGAGTAGAAGGCGCTTACGCCGACGAGCGTGAGGCCGGACTGCAGGAATGTCAGGAGGATGGCGCCCAGGATGGGCCCGATGATCGTGGCTCGACCTCCGAAGAGGCTCACCCCGCCGAGCACGACGGCCGCGATCGCCTTGAGCAGGTAGTCGGTATTGGTCGCCGGCTGGCTCGACCCGATGTACGAGGTCAGGAGCACGGCCCCCACCCCGCCCATCAGACCGCAGATGACATACCCGGCGAGCTTGACGCGGGCGACCTTGAGTCCCATGGCGCGGGCGGCGTCGGGGTTGTCGCCGACTGCGAGGAGGTGAGTGCCGAACCGAGTGTGGAACAGCACGATGTGCAGGAGGACACCGATCGCGAGCGCGATGAGGAAATTGAACCGGATGCCACCCACCGACGTGATGCTGACGAAGGTGAGAGCGCGTTCGGGGATCTGCACGGGCTTGCCCTGCGAGAAGATCAGGCTGAGCCCCATCACGAGGCTCATGCTCCCCAGGGTGACGATGAAGTCGGGGATCCTCACCCAGCCGATGATGACGCCGTTGAGCGCACCGACCGACAGTCCCGTTGCCATCGCGACCAGGCAGCACAGCCATAGCGGCAGTCCGGCCTGATAGGCGAGCCCCATCGTGACGCTGCCCAGCGCGACCGTCGACGCGAGCGACAGATCGATACCGGCGAGCGTCACCGCGAACGTCGCTCCCAGAGCCAGCACGATCGGGATCGTGGAGTCGGCGAGCATGCTCGTCAGGCTCGGCCAGGTGAGGAACTTCGGGTTGACGATGGTGAACGTGACCGTGAGCAGGACGAGTGCCACAGGAGCGGTCGCGCGGGTCCACAGATCCTCGTTCGCGAGGCGACGACGAAGGGTGCGCGTGCTGGCTGTGATCGGATTCGTCGTGTCGACGGGACTGGTCTGGGTGGACATGGGTGAAGATCCCCGATCGTTGCGGATTACTGGAAGGGGTTCGGGACCACGAAGTCCGACGGCGGCGCCGGGAAGGCGTCGAGTGCGGCCTGGGCGTTGTCCTTCGTCACGGTGAGCACGGGCGTCTCGACGCTGGTCGGGATGGTCTTGCCGCTGTGAGCTGCGATGCAGGCCTGCACGGACTGGGCGCCCATCAGGTACGGGAACTGCTCGATCGCCGCCGGCTCACCGCCGGCCACGATGTCCTTGAGCTGGTCTTGGGTGCCGTCGATTCCGATCACCGCGACCTGGCCCTTCTTGCCCGCTTCTTCGACGGCTTGCTGGATGCCGAGGGCCATGTCGCCCGAGGGTGTGAAGAAGCCCTTGATGTTCGGGTTGGCGAGCAGGATCGTGGCGGCCGCGCTCTTCGCCTTCGCCTTGTCGAAATCGGCGGCGACGGTCTGCGTGATCGTCAGAGTGCCGTTGACCGCGTCGGTGAACCCCTTGAGGCGGGCGTTGCTGCCCGGATCGCCGACGAGCCCGCCGATGAGCGCGACGCCGTCACCCTTCGAGAGGAGGTTCATCATCGCCTTTCCTCCGGCCTGACCGGCAGTCTCGTTGTTGGTGCCGACGTAGGTCGTGATGTTCACGCCTGCGGACTTCGCGGCGCTCGTGTCGATCGGCAGGTCCAGGTTGACGATCGGCGTGCCGGCAGCCGAGATCGGAGCGAGTCCGGTCAGCAGGTTGGTCTGGCTTGTGGGGTTGACGATGTAGCAGTCGTAGCCTTCGGTGGCGAGGGCGTTCAGCTTCGCCGCCTGACCCGAGTCGTCGGTGACGTTGTCGGCGGCGACGACCGTCAGCGAGACGCCGTCCTGGGTCGCCTCAGCCTGGGCTCCCTGCGCCATCGCACCGAAGTAGGTGTTGTCGAGCGGCTTCAGCACGAGAGCGATCTTGATGGATCCGGAAGAACCGGTCGATGACGGAGTCGATGACGACGAACAGCCCGCGAGGGCCGTCACTAGAATCGAAGCCGTCGCGACAACGACGAGGCCGGCGCTGCGCTTGCGTACGAAAAGGGACATCTCTTTCTCTCCTTTGAGGGTGGGGATTGGTCCGCCTGTCACGCGGTGACGCGATGGCTGGTTGCAGCTGGGGTTCCCATACACCGCTGCAGCCAGCCGTTCTTCTGCCTGGCCCCGCGTCAGGGCCGTGGGCTCATCCCGGCGAGGAACCGGCGAGGAGCGGCGAAGCCGTGAGCGGCACGCAGCCGCAGGTCGTTCCGAACTCGATGTCAATGTCGACCGTGAGCGTGCGGGGGGCACGCGCCGGATCTGCCGAGCGGTCAGCGAGCAACTCCATCGTGCGCGCGGCCACTTCATGAGCGGGGACGACCCCTTGCGTGGGCTTGAGGCCGGTGTAGGTCGCCTCGCCGATCGAATCGATCGTGGTGACCAGCACATCGCGAGGGATCTGGAGACCCAGCCGAGAGATCGCGGCGATGACGCCCCAGAACATGCGGTTGTTGGTCGTGAACACCCCGAACGGAGGCGTGAGATCGCGGAAGATGCGGATCGCTCCCGCGGCGGCGTCGTCGGGGGTCACGTGCTCACCGGACACCCGTTCGACAAGGCCGGCACGTCGCATCGCCGACTGGTATCCGCGCTCGCGTTCGGCGACGGACGAGACGGATCGACGCCCGGCGACGAGCACGACATCGCGCATCCCGTGATGCCGGACGAGGTGCTCGACCAACCGGTCGGCGGCGCGGTGGTCGTCCGCGAGCACATGATCGGCGAGACCCTCGACGGCGGGCACCGTACGATCGACGATCACCGTCGGAATCTCGTGCACGGCATCGGGGAGGCTGGGCGCTCCGGCCGGAAGGACGATCAGGCTGTCGACTCGCTGCTGACGGAATGTGCGCAGGTATCGTTCCTCCTGCGCCTGCTCCTCGTCGGAGTCGCCGAGGAGCAGGGTCGGACTCGCGGATGTCAATCTCTCCTCGATCGCGCGCGTCAGCAGACTGAAATAGCCGTTGCGCACGTCGGGGATGATCAGGCCCACCGTGCCCGAGCGGCGGGTGCGCAGTCCGGCAGCGGCTGCGTCGCCCACGTAGCTAAGCGCAGCCACCGAGTCCATGACCCGGCGACGCGTCGCCTCGGTGACGTACTGCTCGCCGTTGAGTACGCGGGAGACCGTCTTGACGGAGACCCCCGCATGCTCGGCGATGTCGACGAGCCGTGCCGGCGGTCGGAGCCCGGAGGCTCCTCGTTCGGAACTCATTCGCGCCACCACGAAGGCGATGATCCACGGGTCATAGCTCGTCCTCTCGCCTCTCACGATCGTGCGGCGCTTGTGGCGCCCGGCACGAAGGTCGTCCCGGTCATGTCGACGACATCCGCCGGCGGATACTCTTCCGCATCCCACCAGCCTGCGGCGACGCCGGCGATGAGCGCTGCACCGCGTGAGACTGCTTCACGCTCGGATGCCATCGCGAGGTTGCCCGTCGCCCGGTGCATCTTCGCCTCCACCCAGCGCCGCGAACGCAGTCCCCCGCCGATGAGTAGGGTGCGTCCCGTGACGCCGGCCATGCGTCGCATCTCGACCTCCGCCTGCGCGGCGGCGGCGGCGTACCCCTCGAGGGTGGCCGCCCATGCGACCTCCGGCGCGACCTGCCGGACGTGCTCGGGCACGTCGCCCGCCTGCATCGAGAGCAGGTCCTCGACGGCGAGCGGCTCAGCCTGCACGCGGATGGCCGCGAACTCGATGTCGTTGCGCGTGCCGCCGACATGCTCGAGGAGGGACGACATCGCAAGTCCCGGCCGCAGCGTCTCCCACAGCAGCATGTGCCGCGATGTGCCGGGCCACGCCGTGAGCGTGAGATCGCCCGGAAGGGCGGGCGCCACGGGATGCGGTGCACCCTTCACTGCCTGCCAGCTCACGACCAGGGGCTCCCCGGTTCCGAGCGAGTCGATCACCTCGTTCTTCTCGCCGCCTGCGCCGACCACTCCGACGGGGTGGTCGTGTCCGGCGATCGTGACCGGGATACCCGCGGGCAACCCGCTCCACTCCGCCCCGGGCCCGCCGATGCGCCCGAGCAGGGTGCCCGCTTGGCGTGCCGGCGCCCACGCGATGTGGTCGAGTCCGACGGCGGCGAGGATCTCGCGATCGTATCGATGGGATATCGGATCGTATGCGCCGCTCGTCGCAGCGAGCGACTGCTCCTGCCCGAGGGCGCCCGTGAGTCGCCAGAGCACGACCCCGGCGACGCCCGTCCACGTGCCCTCGACGACGGCTCCTGCCTGCTGGAGCCACCCGAGCTTCGCGATGCTCGTGACGTCTCGCGCCTCTCGTCCGGTTCGCCGCAGGATTTCCGACGCACCGAAACGGGAGAGCAGGGTTTTCACGACCGACGCCCCGCGCCGGTCGTGCCAAGCGACGAGAGGAAGATCGGTCGGGCCGTCGGCGCGAATGGTGGTTCCCGTCTCACCCATGCTGGCGATTCCGACTCCCGCGACCCGGTGTCGCAGCTCACCGAGGTGGGCAACGGCGTCGTGAACGGCGTCGAGCAGAGCAGTCGGAGTCATCTCCACGCCGCTGCGGTTCGCGACGAACGGCGTCGGAGCGGTACCGATGCCGAGCGAGCGTCCGTGTCGATCGACGGCATTCGCCTTGATCGAGGACGTACCCAGGTCGATGCCCAGGAGCAACTCGTCGCGCATGATTCCAGGTCTCCTTCGACGCCGGTTCTGTCTAACGATGGACAAGCTAACAGAGGTCCCCTACTCTGTCTACCGTTGTCAGAAAATCGCAACCCCCGGCTGCGAACAACGTCGTTCATGCGAAGGAGCACTCGTGCCACTCATCACCCTGCGTCAAGCCCTCGATGCCGCCAAAGCCGGCGCGTATGGGGTCGGCGCCTTCAACGTCACCGACCTCGTCCAGGCGGAAGCCGTGCTGGATGCCGCACGGGAGACCGATTCACCCGTGATCCTGCAGACGATCGCGGGTTCCTCCGCCCACGGTGACGAGGGGGCGTTCTGGGAGGCGCTGGTCGCACTCATCCACCGCTACGACGAGGTGCCGGTCGTTCTCCACCTCGACCACGGGGCATCCTTCGAGGACTGCGCGCGAGCGATCGAAGCCGGCTTCACGAGCGTCATGATCGACGGCAGCCTTCTCCCCGACCGCGTCACGCACGCCAGCTTCGAGGAGAACGCCGCACTGACCCGAAAGGTCGTCGAGTACGCGCACGCCCGCGGAGTCTCGGTGGAGGGTGAGCTCGGCACGATCGGCGGCTCGGAGGACGGCGGCGCGACGGTCAAGGAGATCGTGCTCGCCGACCCCGACGAGGCGGAACGCTTCGTCGCCTTGACCGACGTCGATGCACTCGCCGTCGCGATCGGCACGTCCCACGGCGCGTACAAGTTCACCAGCCCGCCCGACGGGTCGGTGCTGCACATGGACCTCATCTCGGCGATTGCGGCGCGCATCCCCGAGACCGCGTTGGTGATGCACGGATCGTCGTCGCTGCCGGCGGACCTGCGTGACGAGATCAATCGGTACGGCGGGAGCCTGCCCGAGTCGTGGGGGGTGCCCGAGGACGAGAAGGCGCGATCGACGAAGCTCGGGGTTCGCAAGATCAACCAGGGCATGGACTCGCACATGGCCTATGCCGCGGCGGCGCGACGCTCCCTCGCCGAGGACGGCCTGACCGTCGACCCGGCCCCGTTCCAGCGGGCCGCACGGCAGGCGATGGAGAAGATCGTCGCTGAGCGCATGCACGTCTTCGGGCAGGCCGGACAGGCATACCGCCACCGCTGATCAGCGCCCGATGTAGCGCCCCGGCCGGTGGTTCATGGCCAGCACCAGGTTCAGCACCACCGCGCCGGCGGCGCTCAGCAGCACTTTGTCCCACGACACGACAAGCAGTCCGGCGGCGATGATGAGCACGTCGAAGACCATCTGCGTCCAACCCGCACGGAAGCCCGTGCGCTCCTGCAGCACGATCGCGATGATGTTGATCCCGCCGAGGCTCGCGCGGTGGCGGAAGATGATGAGCACCCCGACGCCGACCATGAGGTTGCCGCCGAGGGTGCCGTAGACGGCATCGATGTGGCCGAGCTGCAGGAACGCGTGGTGCACGAGGGCGAACCCCGAGACGAGACCGATCGCGACGGCCGTGCGCACCGTGAAGTCCCAGCCCTTCTTCCAGATCGCGAGCACCGCGAACGGCAGGTTCACGATCGCGAAGAGCAGCGGTAACGGCCACGACGTCGCGTAGCCGAGAAGCAGGGCGAGGCCGGCAGTGCCGCCCGTCACTGCGCCGGCCGTCTGCAGCAGGTAGAGGCCGAACGACACCAGGAACGTGCCCGTCACGAGACCGAGCACGTCTTCGAGCAGTGAATGCCTCGTGGCGCTCTTCTCGAAGACGAGCGTGGGCGCCGTCGTCGGATCCGGTTCGACGCCCGTCGATGCGCCGTCCGGGGCGGATGCCGCGTCCCCCGCGCTCACTCGGCCTTTCGCCCTCCGGCCTCCAGCACGTCGCCGGCGGGAAGCTCGTGGTGTCCGCCGAACTGCAGGCGCATCGCCGAGAGCACCTGGTTGGCGTAGTGGTCCTCCCCGCGGGACGCGAACCGCTCGAACAGCGATGCGGCGAGCACCGGCGCGGGCACACCGACGTCGACCGCGGCCTTCACGGTCCAACGGCCCTCACCCGAGTCGGAGACACGGCCGGCGAGCCCGTCGAGGGTGGGGTTCTCGGCGAGGGCGGCGGCGGTGAGATCGAGCAGCCACGACGAGATCACCGAGCCGCGGCGCCAGAGCTCCGCGACCTTCGGGGTGTCGATGGTGAACTGGTAGAACTCGGGCTCCTCGAGCGGCGCGACCTCAGCGGAGTGCTCGGCCTCGCGCACTCCCGCGTCGGCGTTCTTGAGGATGTTCAGTCCCTCGGCGAGCGCGGCCATGATGCCGTATTCGATGCCGTTGTGCACCATCTTCACGAAGTGTCCCGAGCCACTGGGGCCGGTGTGCAGGTAGCCGAGCTCCTCGGGGGCGAGCTCCCCGGTGCGGCCAGGGGTGCGCTCCACGTCGCCCGAGCCGGGCGCGATCGTGCGCAGCACCGGCTCGATGTGCGCGAACGCCTCGTCGGGTCCGCCGACCATGAGGCAGTAGCCGCGTTCGAGCCCGAAGACGCCGCCACTCGTGCCGATGTCGACGAAGTGGATGCCGCTGTCCTTGAGCGCTGCGGCCCGCCGGACGTCGTCGTGGTAGTTCGAGTTGCCGCCGTCGATGATGATGTCCCCCGCCTCGAGGTGGGGGGAGATCTGATCGACGAGGGAGCCGGTGAGACCCGCCGGGATCATCAACCAGACCGTGCGCGGCACCTCGAGCTTCGAGACCAGGTCGGCGAGATCGGATGCCCCGACCGCGCCTTCGGCGACGAGGGCGGCGACGGAGTCTGGGTTGACGTCGTAGACGACGCAGTCGTGTCCGTCCCGCATCAGGCGACGAACGATGTTCGCCCCCATCCGTCCGAGTCCCACCATGGCGATCTGCATCGTCGTTCCCTTCGCGCTCATCCGATGTGCGGCGCTCGGGCGCCGTCGCTCGAGACCCGCGGGAAGTCTATTCCCGCGCCGCGACGGGGGCCCCGGCAGCCCCGGTTCTCCGCGTTCTGTCAAGCCCCGGGACGGTGTGTTCGGGCGGTGGCACGATCGGAGGGAACACGGCGACGGAGCCGGCCCACGAGGCATCCGTTGCGTCGTCCGCTCCGAATGGAGTGCACGGGAATGCATGCGGGTGCATCGGGGTTGATACCGAGTGTTCGGCGGGAGAGCCGCCGCAGGAGGGGAACGTGGGCAAGAACTACGTCGATATCGAAGACGACCGGGGCGAGACGCTGCGCTATCGCAAGCACGTCAACGGTCGCGGCCTGATCGCGAACGGCGCCAAGGTGCACGCAAGCGCCGTCGTCGAGGCGGGCGCCTACATCGAACCGGGTGTGCAGATCGCCGCGGGCGCGCACGTCGGACGCGGGGTGTGGATCGAGAACGACGTCGTCATCGGGCCGAAGGCCGAGATCGCCCCTCACGCGCACATCGGCGCGGGGGCCCGGGTGGGCGCGGGCGCGAAGATCGGCATCCGCACGTACGTCGGTGAGAACGCGCTGGTCGCCGGCGGCTCCCTCATCGGCGACGACCAGACCATCGCCGCGGGCGAGCGCGTCGCGACCGACCGTCGCGGGCTGCGTCTCGCGGCCTGACCGGCCATTCACGCGTGGGCGGATGCCGCGGCATCCGCTCTCTGACCTGGCCGCTGCTCGCCCACCTCGCCGCCGTGGCGCGCGCTCGGCGCGGGAGATCGGGCATGCTGGACGGATGAGTCCGCGCACGCCTGACCGCCGCCCGTCGGGCGCGGGCGCCGGTGGGCGCGGCGCGGGCAAGAAGTCCGGCGCGAAGGGCGGCCGCTCCACCCAGAAGGCGCCGCGACAGACGGCCGCACGACGGCCCGCGCCGACCGCAGAGCCCCCGGCCGCTCCCGCGCCGCCGTTCCGCCTCGGTGCGGTGCCCGGTGCGACGCCCGGCATCTGGATCGAACGCTGGCGCGACCGCCACCCCGACACCCCGCTCGAGCTCGTGCAGCTCGACGTCGCCCGGCAGCAGACCGCTCTCGCGGCCGGCGACGTCGACGCCGTGATCGCCCGCCTCCCCGTCGACCGGGAGCGGTGGCACGCGATCGCCCTCTACGACGAGGTGCCGGTCGTGGTGATGACGGCCGACGCCTCACTATCGGTCGCCGAGCGGCTGGCGGCATCCGATCTGGCCGGCGAGGTGCTGATCGTGCCCGCCGACGACGTGCTCGACCTCGCCGCGACCGCCGCGGCCTGGCCCGTCGAGCGGCCCCGGTTCGCTCCCCCCGCCAGCACCGAGGAGGCCATCGCGACGGTCGCCGCGGGCGTCGGCATCTCCGTCGTGCCCATGTCGCTCGCCCGGCTCCACCACCGCAAGGACATCACCTTCCGCGAGCTCGACGGGGGCCCGCTCGCCCCGGTCGGCCTCGTCTGGCCGCGGGAGGACGCCCACCCGCTGATCGACGCGTTCGTCGGCATCGTGCGCGGGCGCACCGCGCGCTCGTCACGCTGAGACCCGCCGGACGGCCGGCCCGCCCCTCGCCCTAGACTCGCGGGATGGACTCCCGGCCGCTGCTCTTCCTCGGCGCGCGCCCGGAGCAGAACGCGGCCGACGGCGAGTTCGCCGCGTTCGCCGCCGCCGCCGGCGTGTCGCTGGCCCGCCACGACCTCACCCGCTCCCCTCTCCCCGAGGGCGCCCTCGACCGTTACGCCGGGTTCATCGGCGGCGGCAGCCCGTTCAATGTCGGCGACCCCGAGGCCGGCAAGTCCGACACCCAGCGCCGTGTCGAGGCCGACCTCGCCACGGTCGCGGAGGCCGCGGCATCCGGCGCCACCCGAGCGCTGCTCACCTGTTACGGCATCGGCATCGCGACGCGGCTGCTCGGCGGCACGATCGACCGGACGTTCGGCGAGGACACCGGCACGACCGAGGTGACCGTCGGCGCGGATGCCGCCGCCGACCCGGTCTTCGGTGCCCTGCCTGCGACGTTCACCGCCTACACCGCGCACAAGGAGGGGTCGGGGACGACGCCGACGGGGGCGGTCGCGCTGGCGACGAGCGACGGATGCCCGGTGCAGGCCTACCGGGTCGGGTCGCTGTGGACGACGCAGTTCCACCCGGAGCTGACCGCCGACTCGTTCGCCGCGCGCATCGCCGTCTACCGGGACTTCGGCTACTTCGACCCCGACGACTACGCCGCCGTGGTCGCGGGCGTGCGCGCCGCGACCGTCACGGCGCCGACGGCGATCGTCGCGGCCTTCGCGGCGCTGTAGGCGCGCACCCCACCCCTCAGTACCGGTCGCTGGAGAGCACCCGCGCCGACTCGCGGTCGGCGGTCTCGTTGCGCACGCCCGCGCGCGATCCGGCGAGCTTCGCCCGGATGT
>NZ_MEGA01000053.1:2123-17414 GCF_001725695.1 Microbacterium sp. SCN 71-21 | reverse complement strand
GAGTAACTCGCGCGCTGAACACCAATGCCGAACGCCCTGATCCATCAGCATCGACGCATCGGTAGGCACAACGTCCGGTAAGTGAACCGCGTTTAGCAACACGGCCTAGCCCTCGTCGCCGCCGCAGCGCGTGCATCTTGCGGACCACGTAGACGCCGTAGTTCTCCGCATGCAGCCGCACGATCTCCGGGATCAACAGCTCGTCCCGAAGCTGCCGGGCGGACGCGGGCCGCGCTTTCGCAGCCCGGTATCCGCGGGCGGTGAGGAACCCCACCTCGGCGTGCCGCATCACACGGCAGACGAGCTCGACCAGGAAACGACTACGCATCCTGTCAACGAACGCGATCATCTCGACGAGCGGCGGCCGAGCTCGGTCGCGAAGAACACGCTCGCTGACCGGAGGATCTCGTTCGCCCCCTCCAACTCGGCGATCTACTTCTTCAACCGTTTGATCTCCGCTTGGGCCTCGCTCGAGGTCCCCGGCTGACGGCCCTCGTCGACGTCGAGGCGCTTCTTCCACAATCGCAGCGTCTCGGGATTGACCCGGAGGTTGGCGGCGAGGTGCGTGATCGCGGCGTGATCGGTCTTGTGATCGGGGCGAGCCTCGCTCAGCATCCGCAGCGCACGCTGACGGAACTCGTCCGGATACGGTCCTGGCATAACTCCATCCTCCAAAAGGAAAGGACGGAACGAAACGCAGGGAGAATCATTCACCAGATCGGCCCCAGTTTTGGCCGGGGCCGATCTGCGTTGTGGGGTGCGGCCTCACACTGTGCTCGCGGGCGCCGCGAGTGCGTCGACCGCGAGCAGTGCCAGGTCGGCCGACGCGCGCAGCTGCCGTCTCGAGACGCCCGCGGTGGCGTGCACGGCATGCCCCTCGGTGACGACCATGAGGTAGCGGGCGAGAGCCGCGGCATCCGTCCCTGCGACGAAGTCGCCTTCAGCGACCGCGCGAGCGAGGCGCTCGGCCAGTCGTCGCTCGCCCGCCAGGCGGCTCCGCCCGAGGAAGGCGGGCACGGTCTCGTTGCCATCGGCGCTGGCGAGTCCGCCCTGGATGGTGAGGCATCCCGCGGGCCGATCGGAGCGCGTCACGGCATCGATGTTGTCGAGAAGTAGGGCACGCGCGACGGCGGGGCCGGTCGGCTGGTCGAGCGCGCGCTCGGCGTAGGTCATGTCGGTCTGCGCATAGCGGGCGATGACCCGTTGGAAGAGCTCTTCCTTGCTGCCGAACGCCCCGTACAGGCTCGGCCGGTTGATACCCATGGCGGCGGTGAGATCGGTCAGGGATGCCCCGTCGTACCCGTGCACCCAGAACACCCGTGCGGCGGCGTCGAGTGCAGCATCGGGGTCGAAGGCGCGCGGTCGTCCGCGTTCTCTCGTCTCAGCCATGCCTGAATCATACCGTGCGGTACAAAAATTTGACATGCGATCCCCGCGCGCCTATCTTGCCTTTAGTACCGATCGGTACATAAAGAAGGAGAGGGACATGGAAGAGCTCGCGGGAAAGACCGCACTGGTCACCGGAGGGACGGCGGGCATCGGTCTCGCGGCCGTGCGTGCGTTCGTGGCGGAGGGAGCGCACGTGGTCGTGACCGGCCGTCGGGAGGCTGGCCTTGCCGCCGTGGCCGCGGAGTTCGGAGATGCGGTGACGACGGTCGCGGCCGACGTCGCCTCGCTCGATGACCTCGACCGCGTCGCCGAGGCGATCGCCGCGCGGGGCGCCGGCCTCGACGTGGTGTTCGCCAACGCGGGCGGCGGCGAGTTCGCGGCCCTCGAGGACATCACGTGGGAGCACGTCACCCAGACGTTCGGGGCGAACGTCGGCGGCGTCGTCTTCACCGTGCAGAAGGTGCTGCCGCTGCTGAACGCGGGAGCGTCGATCGTGCTGACCGGATCGAACATCGATGTGAAGGGCAGCCCGTCGTTCAGCATCTACGCCGCCTCCAAGGCGGCCGTGCGCTCGCTCGCACGCAGCTGGGCCGCAGAGCTCGTCGGCCGCGGCATCCGGGTCAACAGCGTCGCTCCGGGCCCGATCGAGACCCCCGGACTCGCCGGACTCGCGACCGATCCGGCGCAGTCCGACGCCCTGCTCTCTGGACTCGCCGCCGGGGTGCCGATGCAGCGCCTCGGCCGCCCGGAGGAGATCGCGCAGGCCGTACTGTTCTTGGCGAGTGCACGCAGCGCCTACATGACCGGCGCGGAACTGTACGTCGACGGCGGCGCGAGCCAGATCTGAGAGGGGCGAGCAATGTCGCATGCGATGGTGATGACCGCCTTCGGGGAGCCGGAGGTGCTGCAGTGGCGCCAGATGGCAGCGCCCGTGCCCGCGCCCGGCGAGGTGCTGCTGCGCGTGAGGGCGGCAGGCATCGGCCCGACCGACCTGCAGATCCGTCGCGGTCGTCTCGCCGCCGTCTTCCCGCAGGGCCCCGGGTCGGTGCTGGGGTTCGAAGCGGCAGGAGTCGTCGAGTCGGTCGGAGCGGGCGTCGCCGATGTCGCCGTCGGCGATGAGGTGGTCGCGCACCTGCCGCAGCAAGGCGGGTATGGCGAGCTCGTCGCCGCGCCGGTGTGGTTCCCGAAGCCCGCTTCGCTGTCGTGGGCGGATGCCGCGGCCCTGCCCGCGTCCGCGGAGGCCGCCGTCGGCACACTGCGCGAGGTCGGGGCTGAGGCGGGGGAGACTCTCGTGGTGCTCGGTGCGGCCGGATCGGTCGGGGCGCTCATCGTGCAGCTCGCGAGCGCGCGCGGAGTGCGCGTGATCGGTGCGGCGTCGGAGAGGGACGCCGACACCGTCGCCGCCTACGGCGGGGAGCCGGTCGTCTACGGCGATGGGGTCTTCGAGCGGATCGCCGTCACGGGTGTCCGCCGCATCGACGCGGTCATCGACGCGGCCGGCCGCGGCGGACTGGTCGAGGCCGTCGCCGCCACCGGCGACCCCTCGCGCGTGGTCACCCTCGTCGGGTCGGCGGAGGTCGCCCGCAGCAGCGCACGCCTGTCGCACCCGTCGCCCGATCGGGCACCCGATGCGCTCGCGATCACGGTGCCGCTGCTCGCCGCTGGAACGCTTCGCCTGAAGCCGCACCGCGAGTTCGCGCTCACCGACGCGGCCCGCGCGCACGCGCTGCTCGAGTCGGGAGACGTGCGGGAGAAGGTCGTGCTGCGGGCCTGATCGTTGCCGATGCGGCGGATCAGACCGGGGCGCCGACCTGACGGTCAGTCGGCCCGGTCGGGGCGGTGCGATAGGCCTCACGCCAGCGCTGCGCGCGCCGCTGCGGGCGGCGCGCGCATACGTCGCTATTGCGATGCAGACGGCAGGAGCTCCGATCTGCACCGGCTCCTGCCAGACGGCGGAGGGGGCGATGCTCAGGCCGATCGCGAGCATGAGCAACGCAACGAGTATGCCGTCACCCGCGGCCGCCCACAGATCCTGCTCCTGCAGTGTCCACATCGCCCACCATTCGCGCGCAGCTCTGGCCACGTCGACCCCCGTCTCCGTGCGCTCACGGTAGCGGGAGGATGCGGCATCCGTCTGTCGCCCGTGCGGGGGACGGGGTGGCGCGGGGAGCCCGCCGTGCCGGCCGGGCATCCCGCGAGACGCGGGTCAGTGCGAGGAACGGCGGCACGCTGATCTCGGACTGAGCGCGCCGCTCGCGCGCTCTCGCTATGCTCACGGCAACGTCGTGAGGGGGAACGATGATGACGGATGACTCGTCCGCCCGTCGCCGGATCCGCATCGGCTGGATCGGATCTCTCGTGTTCGCGCTCATGTGGGTGGCGCTCGGAACCTGGAGCCTCGCGACCGGCGGTGGGCTGATCGGAGGTGCGCAGCTGGCGCTCGGCGCGATCTGGCTGGTGCTGGCGGGGATTCGCGGGGGCGCGCTCAGCCGAGGGCGAGCACCCCGAGCACCGCACTGACCAGCGACAGCACCAGCGCCACGGCGGCGGGCGCCGGATTCTCGCCCCGGCGCACATGCACGACGGTCGCGCCGACCATGAGCACAGCGAGCGCTGCGGCGGCGACGGCCGCGATGAAGGGCAGGATGCCGGTGGCCAGCGGTGCGATCAATCCGACCGCGCCGACCACTTCGGCGACGCCGATGAGCACCACCTGGCCACGGGTGAACGACTCGACCCATGCGAGTCCGACCGTTCTCAGCTGATCCGGCGTGCGGATGATCTTCAGACCGCCGGTCGCGAGGAAGGCGAGCGCGAGCACCACGTTGACGATCCAGAGGGCGATGAGCACGCGGCATCCTTTCGTCGAGCGGGTGCGACGCCGCGTTCGGTGTCGTCACGCGGGTTTCGTCGCTGTCGCGAGAGTATCGCGCCGCGGATCGCCGCGCGCGGGATTACGAGCAGGTCTGCTTCGGCGTGACGGATCCGGGGCACAGGCGCAGGGTCACGGTCGAGTTCGTCTTGGTGCCGTCGGTGTGCAACAGCGTGAACGTGAACGGCTCGGAGGACCGTGAGCAGTCGTAGACGAAGCCCGTCGCGGTGCCCTGCGTCTGCGTCGCCAGCGACCACTCCTGGAAGGGTGCGGCGCTCGCATCGGTGGTGTTCACGCCGAACCAGAGCGTCGTGCCGGTCGCTTTCCACGCTGCCGTGAGCGGGAGGTTGGGCGTGCTCGAGCAGTCTCCGCCGCCGCTCTCGACGCCTACGGCCGCGTGACTGATCGACCCCGTCGACGGCGCGGTCGTCGTGGTGCCCGTTCCGCCTCCTCCGGACGATCCTGAAGTGCTCGATGTGTGCGCCGGTGTCGGGGTGGCCGAGGCGGGCGGCGACGAAGGCGCCGACGGTGTCGGAGTCGGCGTCGACACGGATGTCGCGGCGGCGCCCGCGACCTGCGCACCGCCCATGAGTAGCACGGTGACGAGCACCGATGCGGTGGCGATGAGCAGCGCGGCCAGCACGGCGATGATCGCGATCAGTCCTCGGCGCGATCGTTGTGGCGGCGCAGGCGGAGTCGGCGGGAGCGGTGCGGTGGGGCCTGCCGGATCCGACATGTGCGGAACGCCCTTCGACGCGAGGCGGGAGTTGTGGCCGCCAGTCTAGGGATCGGTCGAGGCGCGCGACAGGGGGAATCGAGCATTGCGCCGGAAGGTTCGAGCATCCAGCCGACGCAGAGGTACGGCATAGTGAGCTCTCAGGTTCTGTCATACTCGCGGCATGACCTCCGTGCCGCCGCCCGAGAGCCCCACTCCTCCGAACGACGGCGAGGAGGCGCCTCCGACGGGAGCACCGGCTGCGGACCCGCCCGCTCCGGTCACCTCGCCCGCGTCCGACGCCGGTGAGAGCGGCGTCGCTCCTTCCATCGAAGCGCCGGACGCGACGTCCCCGGCAGGACCCTCGCTGCCGCCTCCGCCGGCCTATCCCGCGCCGCCCCGGGCGTCGTCCGGCCCCCGCGCCGGCGGCCTCGCGATCGCGGCGCTCGTGGTCGGCATCGCGGCGTTCGTCCTCGGGCTGGCTCCCGGGCTCGGCATCCTGAGCGGCGGGACTGCGGTCGTGCTGGGAATCGTGGCGCTCGTGAAGGGCGCCCGGAAGGGCTTCCCGGTCACGGGCATCATCCTCGGCGCTCTCGGCGTGCTGGCCTCGATCGCAACGACGATCGCCCTGATCGTCGGGCTGTCCCTGCTGCCGACGATCGTCGAGAGGTCGGCCTCGGCGAGCCCGCAGACTCTCCCCTCAGCCACCCCGCGGGACGAGGCATCCGTCGTACCCGGCGCGGGCGCGGTGCCGACCGGATTCGACGACGTCGACGCGGCCGTCCTCGCCGACATCGTCGCAGACCCCGACGGTCACGTCGGCGAGAAGGTCGTGGTCTACGGGTTCGTCAGCCAGTTCGACGAGGCGACCGGGCCGTGCCTCGCGCTTCTCGGCGTCGGCGCAGCGCAGTCGACGTCGAGCTGGGACTACCCGCACGACGTCATCGGCGGCGGCGGTGACGGCATCACGTGCCCGACGCTCGAGGGTGTCCTCGAAGGCGACCATCTGAAGCTGTGGGTGACGGTCGCCGGCAGCTACACCTATGGTGCGGTCTCGGGTGAGGACGTCAGCGCTCCCGCGTTCGACATCGCGCACGTCGAGCTGCTCGAGCCGCTCACGTCCTGAACGAGCGGATGCCGCGGCATCCGCTCTGCCTCACAGCACCAGCAGCGAGCTGGTGGCGGTGGCGAGCACGGTGCCGGCGGCGTCGGTGATCGCGCCCTCGGTGAAGATGACGCGTCGGCCGGGCTTCACGACCCGTCCCGTCGCGAGCAGTGGACCTGTCGCCAGGGTGATCGGGCGCAGGTACGACACGGTGATGTCGATCGACGTGTAGCCCTGGCCGGCGTCGAGGGTGGTGTGGCCGGCGCAGCCGCACACGGTGTCGAGCAGCGTGCACGCGAGCCCGCCGTGCACGGTGCCGATCGGGTTGTAGTGCTCGCCGCCCGGCTCGCACACGAACACCACGCGTCCGGGCTCGACCTCGGTCAGGCGGAAGTTCATCGTCTGCGCGATCGGGGGCGGGGGGAGGTGTCCGTCGCGCAGGGCCAGCATCGCGTCGAGTCCGCTCATCGCGGCGACACCGTCGCGCACGGCGATCGGGTCCGTCCACGTGAGGGTGCGGGTGTGCTCGGTCATGCTGCTCCTCTGCATCGAGGTGGTCGGGTCACACCCTACTCGTGAAACTCAGTCTCACGTACTATGGTTCTCGATGTCACTCGCGACTCCGCGTCGCGCGCGCCGCCCGCCCAACGAGGGGAACCCCATGGCCGCCCAGTCCTCGCCGTACACCCCGCCCGTCGCCGAGTACGGATTCCTCTATCGCGAGGTGTTCGGCGGCGACGTCGTCGCCCGCGCGACGGGTGGCGCCCTCAGCGCCGACGACGCCGTCGACGTGCTCGAGGCCGCCGGCGACTTCGCCGCCGAGGTCATCGCCCCCCTCAACGCCATCGGCGACGCCGAAGGCACCGTCGTCGTCGACGGCGACGCCCGCACCGCCCCCGGTTTCAAGGAGGCCTACGCCGCGCTGGTGGAGGCCGGGTGGGTGGCCGCCGAGGCGCCCGAGTCGGCCGGCGGCGAGGGCCTCCCCGCCGTCGTGCAGGCCGGGCTCGGGGAGATCTGGAACGCCGCCAACCCGGCGCTCGCCCTGTGCTGGATGCTCACCCACGGTCAGATCCACGCGCTCGACGCCTATGCGGGCGACGAGGTGCGCGAGACCTACCTGTCCCGGCTCGTCGAGGGGAGCTGGACCGGCACCATGAACCTCACCGAACCGCAGGCCGGCACCGACCTCGGCGCGATCCGCACGACCGCAACCCCGAACGGCGACGGCAGCTGGTCGATCACCGGCCAGAAGATCTTCATCACCTGGGGAGACCACGACGTCGCCGAGAACATCGTGCACCTCGTGCTCGCCCGCACCCCTGACGCTCCCGCGGGCGCCAAGGGCCTCTCCCTGTTCGTCGCCCCGAAGTTCCTCGTCGAGCCCGACGGGTCGCTCGGCGCACGCAATGCCGTGACGACCGTGTCGGTCGAGCACAAGCTCGGCATCCACGGCAGCCCGACCTGCGTGCTCGCCTACGACGGCGCGACCGGCTACCTGGTCGGCGAGGTCGGCGGCGGACTCGCCGGCATGTTCGTCATGATGAACTCCGCCCGCCTCGGCATGGGACACCAGGGCATCGGCCTTGCAGAGCGCGCCTACCAGCAGGCCTCCGCCTACGCCACAGCCCGTCTGCAGGGGCCCGTGCCCGGTCGCCCCGACGGCACCGCCATCGCCGAGCACCCCGACGTGCGTCGACTGCTGCTGTCGATGTCGAGCAGCATCAGCGCGATGCGAGCGCTCGCCGTCTACGTCGGCGACCTGTTCGACCGCGCGGACGACGCCGACAACCGTCAGCTCGCCGAGTACTTCGTGCCCATCCTCAAGGGGTGGGCGAGCGAGGAGGCCGTGCGCATCGCCTCCGACGGCATCCAGGTGCATGGCGGCATGGGCTTCATCGAGGAGACCGGCGCGGCCCAGCACTACCGCGACGCCCGCATCATCCCGATCTACGAGGGCACCACCGCGATCCAGTCCAACGACCTCGTCGGGCGCAAGACGGTGCGCAACCAGGGCGAGACCGCGCGCCGCATGTTCGACCTCGCGCGCGCCGCGGTCGCGACGCTGGCGGGCTCCGACGAGCCGGTCGCGCGCCGCACGGCCGAGCGCCTCGAGCGTGCCGTCGCCGCCGCCGACCGTGCGACCGCTGCCGTGGTCGGCTTCGGCGCCAGCCCCCGCGACGCCCACGCCGTGAGCGTCGACTACCTGTGGCTGCTCGCGCTCGTCGCCGGCGGGTGGATGCACGCGCTGATCGTCGCCGCGACCCTCGCACACGACGGACGCGACGCCGACGACGAACGCCGGCTCACCGAGGCCGACTTCTTCGGGGCGCACCAGCTCGCGCACGCGCACGCGCTCGCCGAGTCGGTGGCCGCCGGCGAGATCGGGTGAGGCGCGGCATCCGCCCCTGACTCAGTGCGCGGCGCGCACCGCGACGATCGCGTCCCACAGGGCGTCGGCCGTCTCGCGCTTCGAGCCGCTCGTGCGTCCGACGATGTCGCCCGCGGCGTCGACGAAGAAGAGACTGTTCTCGGATGCCTCGAACCCGGCCTCCCAGCCGACCTCGTTGACGGCGAGCAGGTCGACGCCCTTGCGCTCGCGCTTGCGGCGGGCATGGTCGACGAGCGCGTCGCCGGTGGCGGTCTCGGCGGCGAATCCGACGACGGTCTGCCCGGCCCGCCGGTCACGGGCCAGTCCCGCCAGGATGTCGGGGTTCTGCACCAGCTCGAGCGTCAGCGTCTCGCCGGCGGCCTCCTTCGTGACCTTGCCGTCCGCGATCTGCGGCACCCGGTAGTCGGCGACGGCCGCCGCCATGACGACGACGTCGGCTGTCGCCGCGGCATCCGTCGTCGCGGTCAGCAGCTCTGCCGCGGTGCCGGCGTGCGACACGGCGATGCCGGGCACGGATGCCGCGGCCCCCACGCCCTCGTCGACGTGCGCGAGGATCAGGTGGACCTGCGCGCCGCGCGCCGCCGCCGCGAGCGCGACGGCGACACCCTGCTTCCCGCTGGAACGGTTGCCGATGAAGCGCACCGGGTCGATCGGCTCGCGGGTTCCGCCCGCGGTCACGGTGACCCGCAGACCCTCGAGGTCACGGGGGCGCACGGCGGCGAGCGCGATCCGAAGGATCTCATCGGGCTCGAGCATGCGTCCGGGTCCGGAGTCGCCCCCGGTCAGCTCGCCCTCGGCCGGACCGGCGATCACGACACCGCGGGAGCGCAGCGTCGCGACGTTCGCGACGGTCGACGGATGCCGCCACATCTCGGTGTGCATCGCGGGGGCGACCACCACGGGCGCCGTGGTGGCGAGCAGCGTCGTGCCGAGCAGATCGTCGGCGATACCCGCCGCCATGCGGGCCAGGGTGTTGGCGGTGGCCGGAGCGATCACGACCAGGTCGGCGGACTGCCCGAGCGCCACATGGCGCACCGTCGCGACGTCGTCGTGCACCGACGTCGTCACGGGGTGACGGCTGAGCGCCTCCCAGGTCGGAGCGCCGACGAAGCGCAGCCCATCCGCGGTAGGAATGACGTGCACCTCGTGGCCGTTCTTCACCAGCGTGCGCACCAGCGTCGCCGACTTGTACGCGGCGATCCCGCCGGTGACCCCTACGACGACGAACACGCCCCGATTCTCGCACGACCCGCGGGCACGGCAGCCCGCTGCAGGAGGACCCCATGTGCACCGTGATCGTTCGAGTGCCCGACGACCCGCGGCATCCGACCCGCGTGCTCGCCGTGCGCGACGAGGATCCCAAGCGCGAGTGGAACCCGCTCGGCGACTGGTGGCCCGAGGCGCATCCGGGGGTGATCGGCGTGCGCGACGTCCGCGCGGGGGGCGCGTGGCTCGCTGCCGCGCCTGACCGCGGACTGCTGGCCGTGCTGCTCAACCGGGCGGAGGGGCACGATCTTCCCGAGAGCGCCGTGGTCTCCCGCGGAGCCCTGCCGCTCGCCGCCGTCGAGGGCGAGGCCGTGCCCGCCGCCCCCCGGACGCGCGGGTTCAACCTGCTCACCGTGGGGGCCGCGGCATCCGTCGTCACCCGGTGGGACGGCACCGCTGTGCACGAGACCGTGCTCGGGCCGGGCACCCACATGGTCGCCCACGACGACGTCGACGACCCCGCCACCGGACGCATCGCCGCCTGGCTTCCCGCGTTCGCTGCCGCACCCCTCTCGGCGACCGGCGACCGCGCCTGGTGGGAGGACTGGTTCGACGTGCTCGCGGCGTCGACGGGCGACGGGGCTTCGAGCGACGCGGCGATCGTGCGGGACAACCGCTACCTGGGCATCCCGACCCAGTCGCTGCTCGTGTGCGTCGCCGAGGTGACCACCGACGCCGTCGACGTGCGCTACGCCGAACTTCCCGCGCCCGGCGTGTGGGCGCACGTGCACCCGGCCTGAGAGGATGCGCTCATGATCATCGCCGCCCTCGTGTTCGCCGCGCTCGCCGCGCTCGTGCACGTCTACATCTTCGTGCTCGAATCGCTGCGCTGGACCGAGCCGGCCACGCGCCGCATCTTCGGCCTGCGCAGCGCCGAGGAGGCCGAGCTCACCAGGTCGCTCGCGTTCAACCAGGGCTTCTACAACCTGTTCCTCGCCCTCGCGACCGCGATCGGCATCGTGCTCGTCGCGACCGGGTCGCTCACGATCGGCGCGACCCTCGTGCTCGTGGGCACCGGGTCGATGCTCGCCGCGGCCCTCGTGCTCGTGCTCTCGAGCCCGAAGCTCGCCCGCTCTGCCGCGATCCAGGGCACGTTCCCGCTCATCGCCGTCGTGCTGACGGCGCTCGCGCTGATCTGAGCGCGCCGCCGCCGGCTACTTCCGACGTCGGCCGGTCGTCAGCCGTTCAGCGTGATCAGCGCGACGCCACGTCGCCGGCGTGCAGGTGCTCGTCGACGAGCATGATGCCGCCCGACGAGTTCGCCGAACTCGCCAGCTCCTCGATCCACTCCCGGCTCAGGAGAGCGGGCTCGGGGTCGAGGAACGTGAACCGCAGCGGGATCGACGGGTGCAGCCAGATGGTGCTGCGACCGACCGGCTCGCCCTCGGGGTGCCGCCACGACAGCGTGAAGCTCTCGCCGCGACGCAGCTTCGTCGCGATGACCACCTTGAGGTGTGCGAGGGCGCGGTCCTCGATGTGGATCGGCGTCTCAGAACCGCCGTAGTAGATCGTGCCCATGCGCCCACCATAATCCCCGCGCGCCGATCCCGCGCCTCTCGGATGCCCCGCGCGGTGCGGGAGCGGCCCGCACGGCGTCGTCGATCTGCTCCGGCTCTGCGCTTCCTATGCGTTGCCCGAGGAACCCGCATTCTTGGCGAATTCTTGCGCCCGCGCGGTCACCATCGAGCCATGACCACCTACGCCACCGAACGGTCCGTCCGCAGGCAGGACGCCGCCACCGACGCGCTGCTCGGCTCGCGACGGTCGCCGCGACTCGTCTGGAACCTCGCCGCCACCGCCATCGTGTGGGGGACGAGCCTCGTCATCCTCGCGCTGTGGATCCACGGTGGCGGCATCCAGGCGGTCATCGGCCTCGATGCGGAGACGTACTCCACGCTCGGCCGACTCACCGGACTCATCTCGGCCAACCTGCTCCTCTATCAGGTGCTCCTGATGGCGCGCGTGCCGATCTTCGAGCGCGGCTGGGGCCGCGACGGCCTCGTGCGGGCGCACCGCCTGACCGGCTTCTGGTCGTTCTGGCTGATGCTGGCCCACATCGCGCTGCTCAGCATCGGCTACGCCGTCAACGCGCACGTGAATCCCCTCGTGCAGCTGTGGGACTTCGTGTGGAACTACCCCGGAATGATGCTCGCGACAGCGGGCACCGGGCTGCTCATCCTCGTCGTGGTCACCTCGATCCGGAAGGCGCGCAAGAAGCTGCGCTACGAGTCCTGGCACCTCATCCACCTGTACGCCTACCTCGGCGTGGGGCTGGCCATCCCGCACATGCTCTGGACCGGGTCGGACTTCATCGGGCAGCCGCTGGTGAGTGCCTACTGGTGGACCCTGTGGGCGATCGCCGCCGCCGCGGTGCTGATCTTCCGCCTCCTCGTCCCGTTGAGCCGCTCGATGCGGCACGACCTGCGGGTCGTCGCCGTCGAGGCTGACGGCTCCAACGGCGTCACCGTGCGCATGCGCGGCCGCGACATCCACAAGCTCGGCGCGCAGGCGGGCCAGTTCTTCAACTGGCGCTTCCTGGACGGCCCCGGCTGGACCCGCTCCCACCCCTTCTCGCTCTCGACCGCACCGCGCGGCGACGAGCTCACGGTGACGGCCCGCATCGTCGGCGACGGCACCTCCCGCATGACGCGGCTGCGCAAGGGCACGAAGGTCATGTTCGAGGGGCCGTACGGGGCGATGACCGGCGACGCGCGGCGCCGCTCGAAGATGCTCATGCTCGGTGCCGGTGCCGGAGTCGCGCCGCTGGTCGCGCTCCTCGAGTCGGAGCGCTACGCGCCCGGCGAGGCCATCCTCGTCACCCGCGACCACGACCCCGCGCACGGGCTGCGCCGGCCGCAGATCGCGCGCCTCGTCGCGAAGCGCGGCCTGCGCCACTACACGCTGGACGGGCACCGCTCGCACGGCGACTCCACCTGGATCCCGGCGACCCACGCGTCGTGGGCGGGAGAGGACCTGCTGCGCTACATCGCCCCCGACATCGAGGAGTACGACATCTTCCTGTGCGGGCCGGGCCACTGGATGGACAGCATCCGCGACGACCTGCTCGACACGGGCATCCTCCCCTCTCAGATCCACAGCGAGAACTTCTCGATCTGAGCGGATGCCGCGGCATCCTCTCGTCCCTCACCATCTACGGAGCGCACACCATGAAGAAGATCGTCTGGGCGATCCTCGTGACCGTCAGCGGCGTCGTGCTGCTGTTCAGCTACCGCACGTCCCTCGGGGCGGGAACGACCGTCGCGTCCTCGACGACCGGGTTCTCGGGGAGCATCGGCGGCTCGACGGGAAGCGGCACGAGCTCGAGCACCACGAGCGGATCAGCCGCTGCTGCGACGCCGTCGGCGAGCGCGACGGCGTCCGCGTCGACCGGTAGCAGCTCGTCGTCCTCCTCGAGCGGGACGTCGACCTCGACCGGCCTCAAGAACGGCACCTTCACCGGGTCGGCCGCCTCGACGCGCTTCGGCGACGTGCAGGTCGCCATCACGGTGTCGGGCGGGAAGATCACCAACGTCGCCGTGCCGCAGTACCCGAACAACAACGGCCGTGACGTCGAGATCGCGAACTACTCGCTCCCGCAGCTGATCAGCGAGACCCTGTCTGCGCAGAGCGCGAACATCGACATGGTCTCGGGCGCGACCTACACGAGCGAGGGCTACCTGCAGTCGCTGCAGAGCGCGATCGACCAGGCGAAGTGATGAGCGCCGAGCTGCACCGCACCGTGCGCGTGGCCGATGTCATGGGCATGGTGATCAGCGTGCACGTGCTCACGCACGCCCCCACGGTCTCGGGCGTCGACGATGCGATCGCCGACGCGTTCGCCGAGCTGCGCGACATCGACCGCGTGTTCTCGACCTATCGTTCCGACTCGGATGTCTCCCGCCTCCGCCGCGGCGAGCTGACCCTCGCCGACGCCGACGCTCGCGTGGGAGAGGTCGCCCGCGCGTGCGAGGAGGCGGAGGCAGTCACCCGCGGACTGTTCAGCGCCCGCTTCGGCGGAGCGTTCGACCCGACGGGGTATGTCAAGGGCTGGGCGGTGGAGAGCGTCGCCCGGGGGCATCTCGGAGCACTGTTAGAGAACGCCGATGTCGCCGCCTGGGCCATCAACGCCGGCGGTGACATGCAGGTCGCGACGGCCGCGGGTCTCGATCGAGACTGGCGGGTCGGCATCGCCGACCCGGCGCGGCCCGGACAGCTGGCCGCCGTCGTCGAACTGCGCGACGGTGCCGTCGCGACGTCGGGCACGGCCGAGCGGGGGGCGCACATCCTCGATCCGCGCACGGGTCGCGCGGCGCTCGGCGCGACCAGCTCGACGGTGGTCGCCGACAGTCTCGCCGTCGCCGACGTCTGGGCGACGGTCGGCGTGGTCGCCGGCATCGACGACCTCGGCTGGATCCGCGAGTGCCCGGGACGCAGCGGCATGGTGATCGGCGCCGGAGGGCGCACCCGGCGCTGGGTGTCGGGGGTGGAGGTCGCCGCCGCGGCAGGCGATCCGTTTCGCGTGAGCGCGTAAGCGTACGCCCGGCGGGTCGCCGGACGCGTCAGCGCGCGAGCGGCAGGTCGATGAGGAACGTGGTGCCGGCGGCATCCGTCTGCTCGACGACCACAGACCCGCCGTGGCGCACGGCGACGTCGCGCACGAGGGAGAGCCCGAGGCCGAAGCCACGCCGGCGACCGGTCTCGCCCAGTCGCGCGAAGCGCTCGAAGATGCGCTCGCGGTCTTCGGGCCGGATACCTGACCCCTCGTCGGTCACCCGGATGTGCACCCGATCCCGCACGATGCGTGAGGAGACCGTGACGGTCGATCGTCCCGGAGTGTGCTGGATGGCGTTGTCGACGAGGGCGACGCACATGCGCGTGAGGCTGGTCGCCGGGAGGGCGACGGATGCCGCCTCGGCCACGTCGATCGCGAGCGTGACCTCGCGATCGTCGGCGAGCGGCCGCAGCGAGTCGAGTGTCGCGGCGATGACCTCGCCCACCTCCGCCCGCGCCGACGGATCGCGCGCGTCGGCCTCCGCGGCGACGAGCAGGTCGGTGAGCACATCGTCCATCGCGGCGGCATTGCGCCGCAGGTCCGAGAGGGTGGAGTCGATCTCCTCCCCGCGGCGGTGACGTCGCTCGACCAGCTGGATACGGCTCGTGAGCGCGGTGAGGGGGGTGCGCAGCTCGTGGCTCGCATCCGAGACGAAGTGGCGCTGCAGCCGCATCGCCTCGGCGAGTGGACGGGTGGCGCGCCGCGCCGCGTACCAGGCGATGAGCCCGAGCACGGCGACGCCCACGAGCGAGAGCGCGATGACGATCGGCACGGTGCGGTCGACGTCGACCACGATGTGGTCGTACGCGCGGATGCCGCCGGGAACCGAGGGTGAGCCGGTCACGCCGGGGTCGGGGCTGACCACGTCGGCGCGCGTTTCGGGCCGTCCGGTCGCCAGAAGGAGCCACACGAGGATGCCCGCACCGCCGAGCAGCACGAGGGCGGAGGCGATGCCGACGGTCAGCCCGATGCGCCGCGCGGCACGCCGCAGGCGCTCGGAGTC
>NZ_MEGA01000053.1:0-2112 GCF_001725695.1 Microbacterium sp. SCN 71-21 | reverse complement strand
GGATCTCCGATCCGGTATCCCCGCGCGCGCACGGTCTCGATGATCTCGGGTGTCGCCTTGCGACGGATGTAGTGCACGTAGGTGTCGACCGAGCTCTCCGAGTCGCCCGAGGCGAAGACCGCGTCGGAGATCTCGGCACGGGAGAAGACATGGTCGGGGCTCTCGGCGAGCAGGCGCAGCAGGGCGGTCTCGGTCGCCGTGAGCGCGACGCGGCGTCCTTCGGGTGAGAAGAGCGCGAGCGCTGCCGGCGCGAACTGCCACTCGCCGACGTCGCGGCGCACGCCGTCGGTGCGGAACCCGCGCCGCAGCGCTCGCAGTCGGGCGAGCAGCTCGTCGTAGTCGAACGGCTTTACGAGGTAGTCGTTGGCGCCGACGTCGAGTCCCTCGACGCGGTCGTGCACCGACCCGAGCGCCGTCAGCAGCAGGATGGGCGTCGCGATGTGGGCCGTGCGCACCGCCTGCACGAGGGCGATGCCGTCCATCCCCGGCAGACGGCGGTCGACGACCATCGCCTCGTACCGCCGCGACAGCGCACGCTGCAGGGCGCTCTCACCGTCGGCGACGTGGTCGACCCGGTAGACCTCCGAGAGCACCTCGACCGTGATCTCCGCGATCTCGGGGTCGTCCTCGACGTAGAGCAGCGCGGGTCGCTCGGCGCCGTCGGCCTGGGGGGTGCTCACGCACCCAGCACACCATGCGGGCGCTGAGATGTCACCAAGACGAGCGGATGCCGCATCTCGCCGCCCCGCGACGGCGTGGCGTGAACACGGTGACGGCGCGGAGGATCACCCGCGTTTAGGCTCCTCACATGGGGAGATTCATCTACGACACGATCGGCAACTCGGTGGAGATCGAGGACCGCACGCTCGCGCATCTGCGCATCGTCGTGATGAACAAGCTGCGTCGTGCCGAGCCGTTCATGTTCGACGTCGAGATGGGCGACGGCAGCGGTCGCCGCAGCTTCTGGGTGCACCCCTCCGTGCCGCTGCAGTTCCACTTCTTCGGCAGCCGCCAGCCGCGCATCAACCGCGCCTGGGTCGAGGATCTGATGGCCGCGGCATCCGGCCCGAACGGCCTGACGATCACGCCGGAGCCGGCGGACGAGCCTCCCGCCGGGCCCCCGTCGGACTGAGTCGTTCGGATCCGTCGCCGCCTTGTCAAGACCTGGGCGGATCCTCGCTCGCGCGGGACAGTGGAACCTGCTGTCCTCAGGAGGTGATGCGTGCGATGAGACGAGGCGAACCCGAGCCGAGGGACGAGGGGATCGATGCGGCATCCGAGGTGCCCATCGACGCCCACCCGGCGTTCGATCAGGTGCCGGCGATCGATGTGATCGACGGCGAGCTGGTGCCGCGGAGTCCCCGGACGCGCCCCTGACGGTCATGCTTTTCCGCGGGCGCTCACAGCGTCCCCCGATGAGACGGTCGTAGCGTCGGCCGAGTGAGTGTGCCGCTCGACGACCAGTCCATCACCGTCTCCCCGTCGCAGTTGCGCGATGCGCGCGACGAGCTGCAGCGTTTCCTGCTGGAGTACCGCTTCGGCATGCAGGAGATCGAGACCAAGATCCAGATCCTGCGGGACGAGTTCCTGCACATGCACGACTACAACCCGATCGAGCACGTCTCGAGTCGCGTCAAGAGCCCGGACAGTCTGGTCGAGAAGGTGCTGCGCAAGGGCATCGCCCCCGACTTCGACTCGATCCGGGCGAACATCACGGATGTCGCGGGCGTGCGCGTGACCTGCAGCTTCACCGCCGACGCCTATCGCCTCTTCGATCTGCTCACCTCGCAGCCCGACATCACGGTGCGCACCGTGAAGGACTACATCGCGGAGCCCAAGCCGAACGGCTACAAGTCGCTGCACGCGATCGTCGAGGTGCCGGTGTTCCTCTCGACAGGGCCGATGCCGATCCCCGTCGAGGTGCAGTTCCGCACGATCGCGATGGACTTCTGGGCGAGCCTCGAGCACAAGATCTACTACAAGTACGCGCGCCAGGTGCCGGCGGGGCTCGTGGAGAGTCTGAAGGATGCCGCCGACACCGCGTCCGAGCTCGACGGGCGCATGGAGCGGCTGCACCGCGAACTCCACGGACCCCACGCGGTCGACGTCTGA
>NZ_MEGA01000052.1:1554-16886 GCF_001725695.1 Microbacterium sp. SCN 71-21 | reverse complement strand
CCTCACGGTCCGGGGCATCCGCCGTTTCGCATCGGTGGCGAGCGAATGTGGCTCGTCGCCCGCTCAGCGGAAGAGTGCGAGGTTGAGCTGTTCGGTCTGGGCGTAGGCCTGGCCGGCCTGCACGAGCGAGGCGTTGATGCCGGCGAGGCTCTCCTCCACCGTGCGGTACGTCGCTTGCCATCCATCGATGCTGCCCTGGAAAGCGAGGGCGGCCGAGCCCGTCCAGCTGGACTGCAGGTGCGTGAGCTGGGCGAGAAGCGTGGCCGCCTCGCCCTGCAGCCGGTCGATGGTGCCGCGCACGGCACCGGTGGCGGCGAGGATCTGGTCACTGTCGGCGGAGAACACGGCCATGGGAGGCTCCTTTCGTCTGGTGCCCCCACGCTAGGGCGCCGCGGCAGCGCGGCCGCTGACGGGACGACCACGCGGGGGAGAGCGCATGCGCACGCCCGACTGGGGAGGACGCGCGTCAGTCCGCGCGGCTGAGACGGGGGAGAGGTTGGGTCTCGATCAGCAGGTGCGCCGCGACATCCTGATGCACAGCGAGCGGCAGCGACACCCGGAATGTCGCGCCCCCGCCCGCGCTGTCGCTCACCTCGACCGAGCCGTGCAGCGCATCGACGATCGACGCGACGATCGACAGTCCGAGACCCGACCCGCCGGTCTCGCGCGCGCGGGAGGTGTCGGCCCGCCAGAACCGCTGGAAGATCTGCTCGCGGATCTGCTCGGGGATGCCCTCGCCGTGGTCGATGACCTCGATCCACCCGAGGCCGGCCGTCTCGTCGGTGCCCACCCGCAGTTCGATCGGCGAGTCAGGGGCGGAGAACCTCTGCGCGTTTCCGAGCAGGTTCGCCACGACCTGTCGCACGCGATTCTCCTCGCCCATCACGATCGGCGGCATCGCGTACACCGGCTCGGTCATCACCGCGAGCTCTCCCGTGCCGACGTCCTCGCCGGTGCGGGGTCGGCGGCGCAGGCGTGCCAGCGTTCCCGCGGCTCGGGTGCGAGCGAATGCCGCAGCCCGCCCGCGCCGCTTGGCGGCGGGAGTCTCCGGCTCGGGCGCCTCGCCCGGCGTCGGATGCGCGGCATCCGGGATCCGCGTGTGCGCCGCCGTCGTGTCGATCACCGTGACCGTGCGCTGGGGGGCCGACGCCCCGACGTCGAGCGCGGCGTCGCGAGCGATCGGGCGCAGGTCGAGTGGCACCACCTCGATGTCGCGGCGCTCGTCGAGCCGGGCGAGCGCGAGGAGATCCTCGACCATGGCGCCCATGCGCATGGCCTCCTTCTCGATGCGTTCCATCGCCTGCGCGGTCGATGCTCCCTCGGGGATCGCTCCCATGCGGTAGAGCTCCGCGTAGCCGCGCACGGTCACCAGCGGAGTGCGCAGCTCATGGCTCGCGTCGCCGATGAAGCGGCGCATCTGCCGCACCGTGGCGTCGCGCTGCGACAGCGACTCGTCGACTCGGCCGAGCATGGCGTTGAGCGCGCGTTTGAGACGCCCGACCTCCGTTGTCTCCGATTCGACGTCCGACATGCGCTGGCTGAAGTCGCCGGCGGCGATGAGCTCGGCCGTGCGCTCCACGGCGCCGAGGCTTCGGAAGGTGAGGGTCACGACCCAGCGCACCAGGAACGCGCTCGCGATCACGATGAAGATCGCGAGCAGGGAGAAGATGCCGAGGTAGGTCGCCACGACACGGTCGGTCGGAGCCAGCGGCATCACGACCATCTGCGTGTAGAAGGCGCTCGTGCCGGGCACCTGGGTGACCGAGACCGTCGCGTGGAAGTGCGTGTCGTCCTCGCCGGTCAGCTCGAAGACCGTCTCCTGCTGCGTGTAGGCGGTGTCGAGCGCGAAGGTCGCCGGGAAGTTCGGCTGCGGCGCGCCGGGCTCGCCGCCGGCGGTGATGAGCCGCTCGCCCGTGCCCGGGGCGTAGATGGCGACGAAGTAGTCGGTCGCGACGGCGCTCTTGTTGCGCTCGAAGGTCGCGGCGCCGTCATCCGTCGTGACCGTGATGAGCTGGTTGACGCCGGTGGGCCCGACGAGCTGCAGCAGGGTGGTGTCGAGGTTCGTGAGCAGCGTCGTGCGCAGGAACACCATCGTGCCGAAGCCGGCGGCGACGAGCCCGATGACGAGCACGGCGACGGTGACCCCGGTCACCTTTGCCCGCAGGCTGATGTTCCGCCACCAGGCGGTGAGCGGATCCCTCTTGGCGGCGCTCATCTGACGATCACGCCGCCGCGTGCGCAGCGCGCACCGGTCAGGCCGACTTGCCGGCCTTCAGCATGTAGCCGAAGCCGCGCTTGGTCTGGATGAGCGGCTCGCTGGCGTGCGGGTCGATCTTGCGGCGCAGGTAGGAGATGTAGCTCTCCACGATGCCGGCGTCGCCGTTGAAGTCGTACTCCCACACGTGATCGAGGATCTGGGCCTTCGAGAGCACGCGGTTGGGGTTGAGCATGAGGTAGCGCAGCAGCTTGAACTCGGTGGGGCTGAGCTCGATGGTGGCGTCGCCGACGAACACGTCGTGGGTGTCCTGGTCCATGGTGATCTCGCCGGCGCGGATGACCGACTCCTCGTCGGCCTGCATCGTACGGCGCAGGATCGCCTGGATGCGCGCGACGATCTCGTCGAGAGAGAACGGCTTCGTGACGTAGTCGTCGCCGCCGACGTTGAGGCCGGTGATCTTGTCCTCGGTGTCGTCCTTGGCGGTCAGGAACAGGATGGGGGCCGTGTAGCCGGCCTCGCGCAGGCGCTTGGTGACGCTGAAGCCGTTCATGTCGGGCAGCATCACGTCGAGCACGATGAGGTCGGGCTCCTCTTCGAGGACGGCCGAGATGGTCTGCGCCCCGTTGGCGACGGCCCGGACCTGGAAGCCCGCGAAGTTCAGGCTCGTGACCAGCAGATCGCGGATGTTGGGCTCATCGTCGACGACGAGGATGCGTGCAGCAGTCATGCCTTCATTATGGTGATCTGCGCCCGTGCGGGGGCTGAGACATCCGGAAACACGCCGATGCGCGCCCCGAACGTCTCAGGCCGCGATGCCGTGGGCGTCGAGGATCGTGTAGGCGTAGCCCTGCTCGGCGAGGAAGCGCTGACGGTTCTGGGCGAAGTCCTGGTCGACCGTGTCGCGCGCGATGAGCGTGTAGAAGCTCGCCGTGTGACCGCTGGTCTTCGGGCGCAGCAGGCGGCCGAGCCGTTGGGCCTCCTCCTGGCGGGAGCCGAACGACCCCGACACCTGGATGGCGACGGATGCCTCGGGCAGATCGACCGAGAAGTTGGCGACCTTCGAGACCACGAGGAGCGGGATGCGGCCTTCGCGGAAGTCGGCGTAGAGCCGTTCGCGCTCGTCGACAGGGGTCGCGCCGGTGATCTTCGGGGCGTCGAGCGCCTCGGCGAGGGTGTCGATCTGATCGAGGTACTGACCGATCACGAGGATCTGCTCGCCCACGTGCCGGTCGGCGAGGCGACGCACGACGTCGATCTTGGCGGGCGCGGTCGCCGCGAGACGGTAGCGCTCCTCATCGGCGGCCGCCGCGTACTCGAGCCGGTCGCCTGCCGGAAGGTCGACCCGCACCTCGTAGCAGGCGGCGGGGGAGATGAAGCCCTGCGACTCGATCTCCTTCCACGGCGCATCGAAGCGCTTGGGGCCGATGAGACTGAAGACGTCGCCCTCACGGCCGTCCTCGCGCACGAGGGTGGCGGTGAGGCCGAGGCGCTTACGGGCCTGCAGGTCGGCGGTGAGCTTGAAGACCGGGGCCGGCAGCAGGTGCACCTCGTCGTAGACGATGAGGCCCCAGTCGAGCGCATCGAGCAGGGACAGGTGGGCGTACTCGCCCTTCCGCTTCGCGGTGAGGATCTGATAGGTCGCGATCGTGATCGGCTTGACCTCCTTGACCTGCCCGGAGTACTCCCCGATCTCCTCGGCGGTGAGGGTCGTGCGCTTGAGAAGCTCGTCGCGCCACTGCCGGGCGCTGACGGCGTTCGTCACGAGGATGAGGGTCGTGGTCTTGGTCTCGGCCATCGCCGCCGCGCCGACGAGCGTCTTACCCGCGCCGCAGGGGAGCACCACGACGCCCGACCCGCCCTCGGCGAAGGTCGTGACGGCCTTGCGCTGGTAGGGGCGCAGATGCCACGGGCCCTCATCGAGGTCGATGGGATGCGGCGTGCCCGGCGTGTAGCCGGCGCGGTCCTCCGCGGGCCATCCGATCTTCAGCAGCTCCTGCTTGATGTGCCCACGCGCCCACGCGTCGATCACGTACGTGCCGGCGTCGGGGTGGGAGATCAGCAGCGGCTGGATGCGCTTGTTGCGGGCCACCTCGGTGAGCACCGCGGCATCCGTCGACCGCAGCACCAGGGCGTCCTCGTAGCCGGGCACGTCGTCACGCTCGATCACCAGGCGCCCGTAGCGCTCGACGGTCTCGCGGATGTCGGTGGACACCGACGGCGGAACCGGGAACCGCGACCAGCGGTCGAGGGTCGCGAGCATGTCGGATGCCGCGTGCCCCGCGGCGCGCGCGTTCCACAGCCCGAGGCGGGTGATGCGATAGGTGTGGATGTGCTCGGGTGCGCGTTCCAGCTCGGCGAACACCGCGAGCTCGTGCCGCGCGTCCTCCGCGGCGGGATGCGCCACTTCGAGGAGCACGGTGCGGTCGCTCTGCACGATGAGGGGGCCGTCTGACATAGCCGCTCAGTCTACCGCCCGGAGCAGGTGCGGCGGCTGCGTTCAGACGGGGCGAGCGCTGCGGATGCTCGAGACGGGAAGGGTGCGCTCGACGTCGACCGCGCGGTCACGGCCGCGCAGACGACCGCCGCCGAGGCCCGTCGCCTCGATCGTGAACGAGCGCAGGTCGCCACCCGGAAGCTCGACGGCGACCTCGATCGTCGCCCGTGTCTTGACGGCCTGTTCGAGCTCGCGCTCGAGCCACGCGGCATCCGCGTTCTCGCTGTGGGCGGCGCGCAGCCGGGCGATGAGGGGCGCGTAGCGCTCGGCCGGGGCGACGGCCGCGACCGGTGCCGGGCTCGCCGTGCGGCGCCGCAACCGCTCGACATCGCCGTCAGCGTCGATCGCGGCGGCGGAGTAGCGGGCGTCGACGAGGGTCCAGAAGACGGCGTCGCGCGAGACGCGGGACACGAGCCGGTCGCCGTCGCGCACGAGGCCGACGGGACGCACCGCCTGGTCGACGGCGATGGTGGCGAGCACCTGCGGGTCGTCGGCGGAGACGATCGTGTTCCCCGACACGGGGTCGATGCCCACGCGCGCGACCGTGCGGCGGTCGGCGGCCTCGTCGATCAGGTAGTCGAGCGGCTGCGGGATGCCGGTCAACGAGATGCCGGCGATGAATGCGCGGAGGCTGTCGGCCGTCTCGCCGGCGGCGACGGCGGCACGCAGCGTCTCGGCGCTGAACCGGTAGGTCGAGGCCTGCGCGCGCGTCTCGCGGTGGGCCATGGCGCGCAGGCGCAGCTCGACGGCCGGCACCAGCGTGCCGGGCGCGATCACCGACAGATCGGCTTGCACATAGACCCGGTCGATCTCCGGGGCGAGATGCTGGGCGAGTGCGGCGACGTCGGCGAGAGCGCCGGCGCGCAGCGGCGCGGCCCACGCGGGCTCCGAGCCGTCGGCGGCGATCAGCCCCCATCGGGTGGCCTGCGAGACGAGGGACGCCGCGGCGGCGGGCCAGGCGGTGTCGCGCGGGTAGGCACCCGGCCACACCGTGGATGCCGCGTATCCGCCGTCGGGTGAGCGGATGCCGCGGGGCAGGGACCGCGCGAACGCCTCCGCCACGCGCCGCCACCGGTCGACGGCGCCGAGCTCGAGCCATTCGGCGCCGTCGGGGGTCGCGAGCCATTCGCGGTCGACGGCCGTGAGGAGACCGGCCGTCGCGCCGAGCGCGACCAGGTCGTCGAGCTCGGCGGCGTCGGTGATCGCGCCCGCCTCGATGAGTCGCTTTCGCTCCGTCGCTGTGACAGCCCCCGTCGCCGTGCGGGCCAAGGGGTTCGACGAGGACCAGACGACGAGGTCGGCGAGGGCGGCTGCGGAGGTCATCGCCTGCTCGGCCGCCGTGCCCGTCGCCAGGGCGCTGCTCGGCGGCGGTGCGTCCGTGAGGGAGAAGGGGGCGGCATCCGTCGCCTCGGCGGCCTTGGCCGCCACGGAGGAGAGCGGGGCGCCGTCGGCGTCGAGAAGGGCCAGCTCCCGCAGGCGCGGTGAGGCGGTGGTCGGCAGTGGGGAGGTGCCCGCCGCGTGGAGGTCGTGCAGTTCGGCACGGGTGAGGGCGGCGAGGGTGCGGGTCACGGCGGCGTCGTCGAGGAGGGTGTCGGCGAGGTCGAAGAAGTCGTCCCAGGACCCCGCGGCAGGCAGCTGCCGGGCGTCGAGCACAACGACCAGCTGGGCATCGGTCAGCTCTGCGAGGGCGCTCGCGAGCGCGCGTTCGTCAGAGGACCGAGGCACGGGTCACTTCCCCCGGTTGGCCCGAGCCCTCCGCACGAACGACATGATGATGACGACCATCATCAGCACGAAGGCGATCGGCAGCCCGATGAGGGGGAGGACCGCGACGACCGGCCATGCGCCCGTCAGGAAATCGGCCTGGTGCATGCCGAGCCACGTGCCGATGATCACGGCGAAGAAGCACAGGATCGACAGCACAAGGATGCCGAGCGACATGAACACAAGGACCCGGTCGATCCTGCGGACGGGGACGTCGTTCCCCTGAGTGCGATTGCTCATCGGCATCAGCCTAATGGGTACGCGTGGCCTAGGCTGAGGGGATGGCGCACCGCGCCAGCACACGTTCCCACCCCGCCCTGCGGGGCCGATTCAGCGAGGTTCTCCCATGCCCACCGGCAAGGTCAGGTTCTACGACGAGGAGAAGGGCTTCGGCTTCATCCAGACCGACGACGGTCAGGACGTCTTCCTCCACGCCACGGCGCTGCCGGCGGGTTCCGCGGCGCCCAAGACCGGCACCCGTGTCGAGTTCGGCGTCGCCGACGGCAAGCGCGGACCGCAGGCACTGTCGGTGCGTGTGCTCGAGGCTCCCGTGAGCCTCGCCAAGCGCTCGCGCAAGAACGCCGACGACATGGCGGTCATCGTCGAGGACCTCGTGAAGCTGCTCGACGGCATCGGCGCCGATCTGCGTCACGGCCGCTATCCGAGCGGCTCGCACGGCAAGAAGGTCGCCGCCGTGCTGCGCAAGGTCGCGGACGACCTCGATGCCTGACATCGAGGGCGTCGACGATCGGGATGCCCCGATCCCGACCGATGCGGTGGTCGAGCCGACCGGCGCGGCCGAGCCTGAGCTCGCGGCCGAGCCTGAGCTCGCGGCCGAGCCTGATGTCGCGGTCGAGCCGGAGCACGGTGCCGAGATGGCCGCGGAGCCGGACGTCGACCCCGATCCCGAACTGCTGAACAGCGTCGAGTTGGCCCGCGCCGCGCTCGCCGAGATCACCCCGGCCGCGAACATCGGCGAGCCTGCGGGATATCGTGCGGAGCCCGGCGGCGTGATCACACTGCTGTTCACGACGACGCAGCCGGGCTATCCGGGCTGGTTCTGGAATGTGTCCCTCGCCCGCGTCGCCGACACCGAGCCGACCGTGCTCGAAGTCGAGCTGCTTCCGGGCGATGACGCGCTGCTGGCGCCCGACTGGGTGCCGTGGGCGGTGCGCCTCGCCGAGTACAAGGAGCAGCAGGCGCAGCTCGCCGCGGCATCCGATGCCGACGAGCTCGACGAGGCCGATGGCGATGCCGACCTCGACGACGACCTGGATGATGACGACGACCTCGATGAGGACGCGGACGACGACGATGAGGACGACGACTTCGACGCCGACGAGTCGTTGCTGCACGCCGGCGACGTCGACGGCGTGGACATCGACGAGGACGATCTCGACACCGACGACCTCGACGGCGGCGACGACCTCGAGGGCGACGACGACACCGACGAGCTCGACGACCATCTCGACGACGACGACGACGCGGATGACGCCGACGACCGGGATGACCACGCCGATGCGGCGACGTCCGCCGACGAGGGCCGCGACTAGAACGAGCTGACCCGCGGCGCGAGCGTCGCGAGTAGCCTGCGAGCATGCGGCGCACCGATCGCGCGAGCCTGCTCGTGCATGTCTCCCCGGCCGAGGCGTTCCGGGCGCTCATCGACCCCGATGCACTGCTCACCTGGCTGCCGCCGGCCGGAATGCGCGGCCGGTTCGAGCGCTTCGATCTGCGCGCCGGCGGCGGCTACCGGCTCGTGCTGACCTACGACGATCCGTCCGGCGCGCCGGGCAAGACGACGGCGGATGCCGACGTGAGCGATGTGCGCATCATCGAGGTCGTGCCCGGCGAGCGGATCGTGCAGGCGGTCACCTTCGTCGGAGACGACACGGGGATCGCCGGCGTCATGACCATGGAATGGCGCGTTCGGGACACTCCCGAGGGCGCCGAGGTCACGATCGAGGCGCGCGACGTGCCGCCCGGCATCCGCGCGCGCGACCATGCGACGGGGATTACCTCGTCGCTGGCCAACCTCGCCGCCCACCTCGAACCCTGACGTGCCGTCGGGGCACGCCCCGGCTCAGAGGTGCTCGAGCGTGTAGTCGATGCTGCGGATCAACTGGCGCACGTCGTCCGGCTCGATCGAGACGAACGTCGCGATGCGCAGCTGGTTGCGGCCGAGCTTGCGGTAGGGCTCGGTGTCGACGATGCCGTTGTGGCGCAGGCTGTCGGAGATCGCCGCGGCATCCACCCCCTCGACGAAGTCGATCGTCGCCACCACCGGCGAGCGGTCGGCGGGGTTCACGACGAACGGGGTTGCGACCTCGGATGCCTCGGCCCAGTCGTAGAGCGCCTGCGACGACTCGTGGGTGCGGGCGTCGGCCCACTGCAGCCCGCCGTTCTCGAGGATCCACTCCAGCTGGGATTCCAGCAGCAGCAGAGTCGAGACCGCGGGGGTGTTGAGCGTCTGCTGCAGGCGCGAGTTGTCGAGTGCGTTCTTCAGGCTCAGGAACTCCGGGATGTAGCGGCCCGAGGCGGCGATGCGCTCGATGCGCTCGATCGCGGCGGGCGAGACCGCCGCGTACCAGAGCCCACCGTCGGAGCCGAGGTTCTTCTGCGGCGCGAAGTAGTAGACGTCTGCTTCGGCGACGGAGAAGTCGATGCCGCCCGCGGCGCTCGTCGCGTCGATGACGGTGAGCGCGCCCTCGTCGCCGTGCACACGACGGATCTCGGTGGCGACGCCCGTGGAGGTCTCATTGTGCGGCCACGCGTAGACGTCGACGCCCGTGACCGCCTCGGCGACGAGCGACGTGCCGGGCTCCGCCTTGCGCACATCGGGCGCCTCGAGCCACGGTGCCGCGGCGGCGCTCGCGAACTTGCCGCCGAACTCGCCGAACACGAGGTTCTGCGCCCGGCGCTCGATCAGACCGAATGCCGCGGCATCCCAGAAGGCGGTCGATCCGCCGTTGCCGAGGATGATCTCGTAGCCGGCGGGCAGGCGCAGCAGCTCCGCAAGGCGGGCGCGCGTGCTGCCGACGAGGTTCTTCACCGGCGACTTGCGGTGCGAGGTGCCGAGGATGCTCGCACCGGGGCCCACGAGGTGCTCGAGCTGGGCGGCGCGGATCTTCGACGGCCCGCAGCCGAAGCGTCCGTCGGTGGGCAGGATCTCGCGGGGCAGCACGACATGGGGCATGACACCGATCCTAAAGGCGCGACGGATGCCGCGACGCCCCCATGACGCACGCGATCGCCCCACCGCGCGGCCCGGTGTCGGCGGGGATTGGATAGGGTTTCCTCATTCCCTTCTTGCGCCCCGAGGACTCCGCATGACCGATCTCATCGACACCACCGAGATGTATCTGCGCACGATCCTCGAGCTCGAGGAGGAGAACATCATCCCGCTGCGTGCCCGCATCTCGGAGCGGCTCGGGCACTCCGGACCCACGGTCTCGCAGACGGTCGGGCGCATGGAGCGCGACGGCCTCGTCGTCGTCGCCGACGACCGGTCGCTCGAGCTCACCGGCGCGGGGCGCCAGAAGGCCGTCGACGTGATGCGCAAGCACCGTCTCGCCGAACGCCTCCTCTCCGACGTGATCGGCCTCGACTGGGCCTATGTGCACGAAGAGGCCTGCCGCTGGGAGCACGTGATGAGCGAGCAGGTCGAGCGTCGACTGGTGCAGCTGCTCGGTCACCCCACCGAGTCGCCCTACGGCAACCCGATCCCCGGCCTCGATCAGCTCGGCGACAGCCCGGCGACCACGTTCGAGCAGGGTGTGGTCGGACTCGTGCGCCGCCTCGGCGACAGCGACGAGCCCGTCACCGGCACCGTGCGCCGACTCGCCGAGCCCGCCCAGGTCGACCCCGAGCTGCTGCAGCAGTTGCGCGGCGCGGGCGTCGTGCCCGGAGCATCCGGCACCTATCGCTACAGCGAGGGCTACGTGCTCGTGCAGATGGACGGCTCCGACGAGGGGCTGGAGCTGCCGATCGAGGTCGCCGCGCACATCTTCCTCGTCGACGACCGCGCCTGATCGTCGGCGCCCGGGGGCGCCGACGCCGCGGGTCGGGATGCCGCGGCATCCGCACGCGCCGTCAGATCGACGTGACATGTTCGTTACCGTCGGGTAGCCTGTCACAGTCCACAGGCGACAATCCCGCCGACGGACCCGGAGTGAATCGCCCCATCGGCTCGTCCTTCCCTCCGCGACCCGCACCACGTGCCCGAAACACACAGTGCCGACGAGCCGGGCGCACGCCGCCAGGGGCGCCGGAGGATTGAGTGACCGATAACGAGATTTCGCCTACCCCCGAGAGCGGTGAGACCGCGACGGCCCCCGCCACGAGGCGCAGCACCCGAGAGGGCGCACGTCTTGCCGCAGAGGCGGCCAAGGGAAAGGTGAAGCAGGTGGCGAGCGCCGTGCGCCCCACTTCCAGCGCTCCCCGCCGCAAGGGCGCGGCCGGCCCCGTGCGCAGCGTCGTCATCCTGACGATGGTCGGCGGTCTGGTCGCGACCGTCGCCCTCCCCGCCTACGGCGCGTTCTCCTCGGGCGATGGAACCCAGACCGTGCAGCAGCTCGCCGCCGAGAACGCCCAGTCGCTCGTGATCGCCTCGGATGCCTCGCAGTCGAGCATCACGCGTGACAGCTACTCGGCCACGACCGCCGATGAGCTCGCGAAGAAGAAGGCCGCCGAGGCGGCCGCTGCCCGCGCGAAGTCGGCGAGCGTCGTCAGCCGCGTCGCGTCGGTCAACCTGAGCCTCGTCGCCCCCGGCAGCGGGATCGTGCGCTGGCCGGTCGACATGGCGGGCACCAGGGTCGGCGACGGCTTCCTCTCGCGCGGCGGCACCCACATGGGCGTCGACCTGCTCAACGCCCAGGGCACCCCGATCTTCGCCGCCGCCGCAGGAACCGTGCGCGTCGCGGCCGCGGGCAACTACTACTACGGCTACGGACACGCGATCGTCATCGACAGCGTGATCAACGGCCAGCAGGTCAGCACCCTCTACGGCCACCTCGAGGACGGCGGCGTGCTCGTGCAGCCCGGCCAGCAGGTGCAGGTGGGACAGATCATCGGCCTCATGGGCTCCACCGGGCAGTCGACCGCCAACCACCTCCACTTCGAGGTGAAGATCAACGGCAACTACGTCGACCCGTACGCCTGGCTGCAGCAGAACGCGGGCTGAGCGAGGCATCCGCTCTCTCGTTCCCCGACACGCAACCTCGTGTTCAGGGCCGTTGTGCGCCCGGGCGTGTCGTGGTGGGTTATTCTCTGACTCGACGCCGAGAGAGATTCGGAGGAAGCCGATGGGCTGCATACCTCGCATCCGCACCACGGACGCGCTCGGTCTGCTCGTCCTTCGGCATCATGTGAGCGGATGCCACGGGGTCGCCGTGCGTCCAAGGCGCTGTCTGTGAGACAGCGCCTTTTTCATGCCCTGAAGACTCTCCCTCGCGTCACGAATCGAATATCCGCGAAGCCGTCCCGGCGATTCGAGAGGACACGAGATATGCGCACCCTGGTGCTGAACGCCGGCTATGAGCCATTGGCCGTGGTCTCCTTCAAACGAGCCCTCGTGCTCGTGATGAACGAGAAGGCCACGGTCGTCGAACGCGTCGAAGGAGACCCCGTCGTGGGGCTGCGCGGCGCGTGCGACAGACCCGCCGTGATCATCCTGAGCCGCTATGTGCGCGTGCCCGGCGCGCGCCGGGTGCCGGTCACCCGCCGAGGCGTGCTGCGTCGCGACGGCAACCGCTGCGCCTACTGCGGGAAGGCGGCGTCGACGATCGATCACGTGCAGCCGCGGTCGCGCGGGGGCAAGGACACGTGGGAGAACCTCGTGGCCTGCTGCCTGCGGTGCAACAACGTGAAGGGCGACCGCACGCCGCAGGAGATGGCGTGGACGCTGCGCATGGAGCCGGGCGCCCCGCGCGGCGCGCAGTGGACCGTGCGCGGCACCGAGCGGGCCGATCCGCGGTGGGAGCCGTACCTGGCGCTCGCCGCGTAGCCCCGCACGGGCGGGTGCGGCCACCGGGGGTGGCCGCGTCGTCCCGCGCGCTCGGGTCAGCGTGCGCTCGGGTCAGCGTGCCGGGGGAGCGCCCGGGGTGGTCGGATCGTCGCCGCCGAGCGCGGCGAGCCAGTGCGTGAGGGCGGACTCGAGGGCCGCGGCATCCGTGTCGCTCAGCAGCTGCACGAGGCGGCGCTCGTTGTGCATGTGGTCGGTGAAGGCGGCGTTGATGAGGGCGACGCCCGCGGGGGTCAGGCGCACGAGGCGGCGGCGGGCGTCGGTGGCGGAGCCGGTGCGGGCGACGAGGCCGCGCTGCACGAGCCGGTCGACGCGCTTGGTGAGTCCGCCGGTGGTGACCATGGTGTGGGCGGCGAGCTCTCCGGCGGGCAGCTCGTAGGGGGCGCCGATGCGGCGCAGGCTCGCGAGCAGGTCGAACTCGGCCTCGGTGAGGCTGTGGGCGGCGTAGACCGGCACGAGCTCGGCGGTGAGGGCGAGCGCGAGGCGATGCAGGCGTCCGATGACTCCCTGTGGCGACGGGTCGAGATCGGGTCGCTCGCGCCGCCAGTCGGCCTGGATCTGCGCGACGCGGTCGGGGGCGGCATCCATGACGCGACCTTATCTTCCATGGAAGGGGAACGTCGAGATCGCGGTAGATTATCTTCCGTGGAAGATAAAAGATGGCGCTGGATCCTCCTGACCGCGATCGCGCCCATCGCCTGGGGGAGCACCTACGTCGTCACCCGGCATCTGCTGCCGCCCGACATCCCGCTCTGGGGCGGGGTGATCCGATGCCTCCCCGCCGGCCTCGTCGTGCTCGCGTTCGTGCGGGTGCTGCCGCGCGGCTCGTGGTGGTGGCGCTCGCTCGTGCTCGGCACCCTGACCGTCGGCGGCCTGAACGTGCTCGTCTACATCGTCGGCCAACGGCTCCCCTCGAGCCTCGCTGCGACCCTGATGTCGACGTCGGCCGCCTTCATGATCCTGCTGTCGTGGATGCTGCGGGGCCAGCGCCCCCGGGTGATCGCCGTCGTCGGCGCCCTCGTCGGCATCGTCGGCGTCGTGATCATGCTCGGGCCGGGCGGCGGCCCGGTCGACCCCTGGGGTGTGGTCGCCTCGATCGGGGCGATGCTCTCGTCGACCCTCGGATTCGTGCTGACCGCGAAATGGGGTGCGGGGGTGCCGCCGGTCACGATGACCGCCTGGCAGCTCGTGGCGGGATCCATCGTCGTGCTGCCGTTCGCGATCCTCGTCGAGGGGGCGCCGCCGGTGCTCGACCCGCCCGCCATCGCGGGCTTCGCCTACGTCATCGTGGTGGCCACCGTGCTCGCGTACGCCGCCTGGTTCACGGGGCTCGCCCGCCTGCCCGGCAGCGTCGTCGGGGTCGTGGGACTGCTCAACCCGGTGACCGGGGTCGTGCTCGGGGTGGCGCTCGCCGGCGAGGCCTTCGGCCTCGCGCAGATCGCCGGTCTCGTGCTCGTGCTGGGCGGGGTCGTGATGGGGTCGCTCCCGCCGAGACGCCGTCGTGTCCCGGCTCTGACGTAGGGTCGAGCCGCCCACGTCGGGGTCTCCTCGGGGCGCGACGCGGTGGGGCGAGCGGATGTCGGTGGTCGCTCATATCTTCGAAAACGACGTTGAAGGAATGGAACATACGTTCTAATCTGTCGGAGTGAAGGTCATCGTGCGAGAAGACGCCGCCGCCGAGGTGCTGCGGCTCCGCGCGCAACTCGACCGCATGCAGGGTCGCTCGCTCGACGCCCCGATCCTGCCCACGCATTCCGCCCTCGCCGGGCTCCTGCCCGGCGGCGGACTCCGTGCCGGCGCAGCCTATGCGCTCGGCCCCTCCACCTCACTCCTGCTCTCCCTGCTGGCCGCGCCCTCGCGGACGGGGTCATGGTGCGCGGTGGTGGGGGTTCCCGAATTGGGGGCGGAGGCGGCATCCGATCTCGGCGTCGACCTGTCGCGACTCGTGCTCGTGCCCGACCCGGGGCCGCGCTGGCTCGCCGTCGTGGCAACCCTCGCCGACGTGCTGCCGGTCGTCGCGGTGCGCCCTGCCGGGAGGGTGTCCGACGCCGACGCGTCGCGGTTCGGCGCCCGGCTGCGCGAACGCAACGCGGTGCTGCTCGTGCAGGGGGTGTGGCCGCAGGCCGCGGCATCCATCGGTCTCGAATCCCCCGAGTGGAGCGGGCTGGGTGCCGGTGACGGCTATCTGCGCTCGCGTGCGCTCACCGTGTCGGTGCAGACCCGGCAGGCGGGCGTGCCGCGGCGGGCACGACTGTTGCTGCCCGACCCCGCCGGCGCGCTCGCCGGCATCGCGCCCGAACGGGCGGTGGCCGCACCCGACGGGGTGGTCGCAGAGCGGGAGCCGGCGGCGGTGCCGCTGCTGCGGGCGGTGGGATGATGGCGGCCCCCGCGCGCAGCCTCGTCCTGTGGGTCCCCGACTGGCCCGTCGCCGCGCTCGCCCGCGAGGAGGGCACTCCGCCCGGGGAGGAAGGGGCCGTCGCGATCGTCGCCGGCAACCTCGTCGTCGCCTGCTCGGCGGCGGCCCGCGCCGACGGGGTGCGTCGGGGGATGAAACGGCGCGACGCCCAGGCGCGGTGCCCCGCGCTGCGGGTGGTCGCCGCCGACGACGCCCGCGACAACCGGCTGTTCCTGCCCCTCGTGAGCCGCGTCGAACAGCTCGCCCCCGGAGTGCAGATCGTGCGGGCGGGGCTGTGCGCGCTGCGCGCCCGGGGCCCCGCACGCTACTACGAAGGCGAGGAACGGGCCGCGCAGGTGCTGCGCGCGGCCCTCGGTGAGGTGGGCGTCGCCGACGTGCGCGCCGGGGGCGCCGACGGTCCCTTCACCGCTGAGCGGGC
>NZ_MEGA01000052.1:0-1480 GCF_001725695.1 Microbacterium sp. SCN 71-21 | reverse complement strand
GTGCGGGTGGTCGCCGCCGGGGCCGCCGCCGCCTTCCTCGCCCCGCTGCCCGCGACGGTGCTCGCCGACGCCGCCGACACGGGCGCCGAGATCGTGCACCTGCTCGCACGCCTCGGGGTGCACACGCTCGGAGAGTTCGCCGCGCTCGAGGTCGAGCGGGTCGCGGCACGCCTCGGTCCCGTCGGCGAGAGGCTGCACGCGCTCGCCGCCGGGCTCGACTCCCGGGTCGTGCAGCCGCGCACACCGCCCGCCGAGCTGCACGCCGAGATCGCCTTCGACCCGCCGCTCGAGATCGCCGAGCAGGTCGGCTTCGCGCTGCGCCGCACCGCCGACGCGTTCATCGCCCGCCTCGACGACCAGCGTCTCGTCTGCACCGAGCTGCGGGTCGCGCTCACCGGCGACCGCGGCGAGCACGGCGAGCGGGTGTGGCTGCACCCGGGGTCGTTCGACGCCGCGGCGGTCATCGACCGGGTGCGCTGGCAGCTCGCCGAAGACGACGCCCTCGCGAGCGGGGTCGTGCTCGTGCGGCTCGAGCCCGCCGCCGTCGAACAGGCCTCCCACCATGCGCCGCGCCTCGCCGGGTTCGGCTCGGGTCCCGACGAACGGGTGCACCACGCGCTCTCGCGCGTGCAGGCCATGCTCGGCCACCGCGGCGTGCTCACCCCGACGCTCGGCGGCGGGCGCTGGCTCGCCGAGCGCGAGGTGCTCGTGCCGTGGGGCGACCGGGTGGTGCTCGCTCGTGAACGGGGGCGCCCCTGGCCGGGGTCGCTGCCCTCGCCGCTGCCGGCGACGGTCTATCGTCCCGAGCGGGCGGCGGCCGTCGTCGACGTCGACGGTGAGACGGTCGGCGTCGACGAGCGCGGCATCCTCTCCGCCGTTCCCCACCAGCTCACGGTCGAGGGGCGCCGACTCGGAGTGACGTCGTGGGCGGGGCCGTGGCCGGTGATCGAACGCGAATGGGATGCCGCACGCCGCCGCATCGCGCACCGGTTCCAGATCGTCGACGCCCGCCAGAGCGCGTGGCTGCTGGTGTGCGAGGCGGGGGTCTGGTCGGTCGAGGGGCGGTACGACTGATGGGCTGGCACAACCCGGCCGTGCCCTGGTCGGAGCTCGAGCGGGCGCTGAGCGACCGGCGGCGCCCCCGCGACACCCCGGCCGGCGCCGACGGCGGTGACAGCCCGGCGTGGTCGCACAAGCGCGGGCCCTACGTCGCCCCGCCGATCGAGCGGCCCGAGGCGGTCGTGCCCTACGCCGAGCTGCACGCGCACTCCTCCTACTCCTTCCTCGACGGCGCCTCATCGCCCGAGGAGCTCGTCGAGGAGGCGGAGCGGCTGGGGCTGCACGCGCTGGCGATCACCGACCACGACGGCTTCTACGGCATCGTGCGGTTCGCCGAGGCCGCCGAGCAGCGCAGCGTGCGCACCGTGTTCGGGGCCGAGCTGTCGCTCGAGCTCACCGCGGTGCAGAACGGTCGCGCCGA
>NZ_MEGA01000051.1:0-15434 GCF_001725695.1 Microbacterium sp. SCN 71-21 | reverse complement strand
CACTCCCACTCCCACTCCCACTCCCACTCCCACTCCCACTCCCACGGTGCCGTCAGGAGTCGACGGGTCGACACCGACCGTTCCCGCCACACCGCAGTTCCGCGGCGGGCTGTGGGTCCACGGCGCCACAACCGACAGCCTCTTCTTCGCCGTCGACGTGCCGCCGGGAGCGACGGTGTCGGTCACCGCTCTCGATCGCACCGGCACCGAGGTGTTCCGACTCGGCAGCACGGTCTACGTCTCCGTCGACGGACTCGACCCGATCGCGCTCCGCCTGGCGACCATCACCGTCATCGCGACCGTCGACGGCCGGCTCTCGCGCCCCCTCGTGCTGAACATCGATCAGTTCACGTGAGCGAGCGGCGGGAGGCGGCATCCACTGTCGGTGTCAACCCTCGGCAGCGGCCGCATCTCGGCCGTACGGTCATGGCATGACCTCGATCGTCTGGTTCCGCGACGACCTGCGCCTCGCCGACAACCCCGCCCTGCGCGCGGCCGTCGACCGCAGAGAACCGGTGATCGGCCTCTACGTGCTCGACACATCGGAGGAGGTGCGGCCCCTCGGCGGCGCGGCCCGCTGGTGGCTGCACCACTCGCTCGCCGACCTCGGAGAGCGCCTGCGCGAGCGCGGCGGCGCCCTCGTACTGCGCCGGGGCCGCGCTCGCGAGGTGGTGCCGCAGGTCGTGCAGGATGCCGCGGCATCCGCCGTCTTCTGGAACCGCCGCTACGGCGGACCTGCGCGCGAGATGGACACCGCCCTGAAGGCACGGCTGCGGGACGACGGGGTCGAGGTCGCCTCGTTCGCCGCATCGCTGCTGTTCGAGCCGTGGACGGTGCGCACCGGGTCGGGCGGGCACTACGCCGTCTTCACGCCGTTCTGGCGCGCCTGCCTGAACCTGCCGGCGCCGCGCGCGCCGCTGCCCGAGCCCCGCGAGCTCGTCGCGCCGCAGACGCTCCCCCGAAGCGACGCGCTCGACGACTGGGCGCTGCTGCCGACGAACCCCGACTGGGCGGGCGGGCTGCGCGAGACGTGGGAGCCGGGCGAGATCGCCGCGCGCCGGCGCCTTGCGCAGTTCCTCGCCGACGACGTGGACGACTACGACCGTGCGCGCGACGAGCCGGCCGCCGGCGTCACCTCGGGGCTGTCGCCGCGGCTGCGGTGGGGTGAGCTGAGCCCGCACCAGGTGTGGCATGCGGCCGCGGCATCCGGGAAGGACACCGGGCGGTTCCTCTCGGAGATCGGCTGGCGCGAGTTCGCCTGGCACACCCTCTTCCACGCCCCCGACCTGCACACCGAGAACCTGCGGCGCGAGTTCGATGCCTTCCCCTGGCCGCGACCGCATCCGGCGGCGCTGCACGCCTGGCAGCACGGCCGCACCGGCATCGCCCTGGTCGATGCCGGCATGCGGGAGCTGTGGCACACCGGGGTCATGCACAACCGGGTGCGGATGGTTGCGGCATCATTCCTCATCAAGAACCTGCTCATCGACTGGCGGCGCGGCGAGGAGTGGTTCTGGGACACACTCGTCGACGCCGACGAGGCGGCGAACCCGTTCAACTGGCAGTGGGTCGCGGGCTCCGGTGCCGACGCGGCACCGTACTTCCGCATCTTCAACCCCGAGACCCAGGCGCAGAAGTTCGACCCGCAGCACCGCTACATCGACCGCTGGGCGCCCGATTGGGCCGACGTGCCGCCGCTCGTCGACCTCGGCGACACGCGGCGCGCCGCCCTGGCGGCCTACGACGAGGTGAAGCGCTCCCGCGCCTGACGGCACGGGCGGCCGGGGAATGGATGCCGCGGCCTCCCCGTTGCAGCACACGATGAGCACCGCCCTTTCCGTCCTCGACCTCGTGCCCGTGCGCACCCACCAGACGAGCGCCGCGGCGGTCGCGGCATCCCTCTCGCTCGCCCACCGCGCCGACGAGCTCGGCTACACGCGCTACTGGTTCGCCGAGCACCACAACATGCCGGCCGTCGCCTCGACGACGCCGCCCGTGCTGATCGCCGCGGCCGCGGCCCGCACGTCGCGCATCCGGGTGGGTTCGGGCGGCGTCATGCTTCCCAACCACTCGCCGCTCGTCGTCGCCGAGCAGTTCGCGGCGCTCGAGGCCCTCGCGCCCGGCCGCATCGACCTCGGAATCGGGCGCGCGCCCGGCAGCGACCCGGTCATCACCCAGCTGCTGCACCGCTCGGGCACGACGAGCGACGTGGAGCGCTTCCCCGACCACATCCGCGACATCCTCTCGATCACGAGCCCGCAGGGCGCGACCGTGCAGTTCACCTCTGGTGGCACGTACGGTGTGACCGCCACCCCGGCCGCGACGTCGCAACCGCAGGTGTGGCTGCTCGGGTCGAGCGACTACTCGGCGCAGCTCGCCGCCTCGATGGGCCTGCCGTACGTGTTCGCCAACCACTTCTCGGGCGACGGCCTCGAGCGCGCCCTGTCGCTGTACCGCGAGCAGTACCAACCGAGCGAGCAGCACCCGGCACCCGTGACCTTCCTCACCGCCAACATCGTCGCGGCCGACACCGCGGACGAGGCAGCGGCACGCGCGCTGCCGCAGATCCGCATGATGGCGCGGCTGCGCTCGGGCCGCCCTCTCATCGCCCTCGAGACGGTCGAGCAGGCGGCCGCCGCCGAGGCCGAGGACGGCCTGTCGGCGCCTTTCCGGGCGTGGGCGGAATCGACCTGGTTCATCGGCGACGGCGACGACGTGCGCCGCCGCCTCTCCGATTTCGCGGCGCGACACGGGCTCGACGAGGTCATGATCTCGCCCGTCGCGGGCGCCCACGACGACGAGCCGATGGATGCCGCACCCGGCCGTGCCCGCACCCTCGAGCTGCTCGCGCCGCTCGCCGCGTGAGCAGCTCCCTCGCCCTCTAGGGTGATGCCGTGGGCGGCGAGCGCGGGAGGGGATTCGGCGGGGCCGTCGTGCGGGCATCGCTGCCGAACCTCGCCCAGTGGCTGAATCTGTACGCCTACGCGACGTTCGCGCCCTACTTCCGTCACGAGTTCTTCGCCGCCGACGACGCGCACGCCCTCGTGTTCGTCTACGGCGCGTTCGCCCTCGCATTCGCCGCACGCCCGCTCGGCTCGTGGCTGTTCGGGCGCCTCGCCGACCGCCGCGGCCGAGCCCGGGCGCTGCGCGCCAGCGTGCTGCTCATGGCCGTGTGCACGCTCGTCCTCGCCCTGAGCCCGACGCACGCCGCGATCGGCGCGGGAGCCGCGGTCGTGCTGCTCGTCGCGAGCCTCGTTCAGGGCATCGCCGCGGGCGGCGAGTACGCGGCATCCGCCGTCTACCTCGCCGAACTCGCCCCCGCCGGCCGCCGCGGCCTGTTCTCCTCGCTGCAGAGCGCGACCATCGTCGGCGGCCAGGTGCTCGCCCAGGCGGCCCTGCTGGTCCTCCTCGTCACCGTCGACCGGCCCGCGATCGCGGCGTGGGGCTGGCGCGCCGTGTTCGCGGTCGCGGCCCTGGCCGCCGCCGCCTCGCTCCTCGCGATCCCGCGCCGCGCAGAGAACGCCGCCCGCGCTCAGGGCGGATCGATGCGCGTGCTGCTGCGCGAGCACGCCGGGGCGCTCGTCTGGGTCATCCTCATGACGGCGGGCGGCACCGTCGTCTTCTACACCGATACCGTCACCCTCCCGACCCTCGCCCGCGACAGCGCCTTCGCGACCGGCGGGGCCGCGGCCGAGACGGCGGCCGCGGCATCCGTTCTCGTGGCCCTCGTCGTGCTCATGCTGCTGCAGCCGATCGGCGGCGCGCTGAGCGACCGCATCGGCTGGCGGGCGCTGCTCGTCTTCTTCGGCGTCGGCGCGCTCGTGACGACGGTGCCGCTGCTGTGGCTCGTGCCGCAGACGTCGTCACCGTGGACTCTGCTCGGGCTGCTCGTCGGCGGCTTCGTCGCGCTCGCCGGCTACCTGTCGGTCAACACGGTCGCCAAGGCGGAGGCGTTCCCACCCGAGGTGCGTGCTCTGGGCGTCGGGTTCGGGTACGCGATCGCCAACTCGCTCTTCGGCGGCACGGCGCCCATGATCTATCACGCGAGCGCGGCGGGCGGCGGGACCCTGGGGTTCACCGGCTACGTGCTCGTACTCGTCGCGGTGAGCACGGTCGTGTACGTGTTCTTCACGCCGCGGCGGGCGGGTCAGTCCTCCGGCTCGCCGCTCACGAGCCCGCGCAGCCAGTCCCGCGCCTCGACGAACACCTCGTCGGAGTAGCGGTCGGGGTAGTGCACGATCGCGCGGTCCGCTCGGGCGTACGACCCGAGGAAGATCACCTTCGGGCTGAACCGGCGCAGGCCCATGAGCGCGTCGGCCATGCGCTCATCACGGATGTGCCCATCGGCGTCGATCACGAAGCGGTAGCGGCCCAGCTCGTCGCCCACCGGACGCGAGGCCAGCAGCGAGAGGTTGATGCCACGGGTGGCGAACTGCTCGAGAAGCTCGAGCAGCGCGCCGGGGTGGTCCTCGGGGAGCTCGACGATGAGCGAGGTCTTGTCGGCACCCGTCGGCGCCGGCGGTGCGACCGTGCGGCTGACCAGCACGAACCGGGTCACGGCGTTGGGGTTGTCGCCGATGTCCTCGGCGAGCACCTCGAGTTCGTGATGCTCGGTGATGCCCGGCGGGGCGATGGCCGCGTCCGCGGGACTCGACCCGTCGAGCAGCCCCAGCGCGCTGGCCACATTGCTCGCCGCGGGAAGGTGCGCGTGCGCCGGAAGGGTCTCGCTCAACCAGCGCAGGCTCTGCGCGTAGGCGACCGGGTGGGCCGCGATCAGCGACACGTCCTCGAGCCGGCTGCCGGGGCGGCCGACCAGCACGAAACGCACCGGGACGAGGTATTCGCCCACGATGCGCAGGCCCGGCGTCGTCGCGAGGGCATCCTGCGCGGTGGAGACGCCACCGTCGACCGAGTTCTCGATCGCGATCATCGCTGCGTCGGACCGCCCCTCGACCACGTCGGCAAGCGCCTCGCCCACATTGCGCACGGGGCGCCACACGTGCTCGCGCGCCTCCGGCACCTGAGCGAGGGCGGCCTCCGTGAAGGTTCCGGCGGGGCCGAGGTAGCTGTAGGTGCGGCGAGGGGCATCGGCCTCGGGCGCGTCGATCGTCACGGGGACAAAGCCTAGCCGCGCAGAACATGCGCGCGGGTGTCAGACTGTGCGCATGAGCCGCGCTGGACAGCCCGCCGAAGCATCCGATCTGATCGACGTCGATGAACTGATCTCCGCCTACTACGACCGCATCCCCGACCCGACCGTGCCGGAGCAGCGGGTCGCCTTCGGCACCAGCGGGCACCGCGGCTCGAGCCTGTCGACGAGCTTCACCGAGACCCACATCCTCGCGACCACCCAGGCGATCGTCGACTACCGCGCCGCGCAGGGCATCGCCGGGCCCCTCTTCCTCGGGCGCGACACCCACGGCCTGAGCCTTCCCGCCGAGCGCACCGCCATCGAAGTGCTGGTCGCGAACGGCGTCGACGTGCGCGTCGACTCCCGCGACTCATGGGTGCCGACCCCGGCACTCAGCCACGCCATCCTCACCTACAACCGGGGCCGCGAGGACTCCGACCCGGGTCGAGCGGACGGCATCGTCGTCACCCCGAGCCACAACCCGCCCCGCGACGGCGGCTTCAAGTACAACCCGCCCCACGGCGGTCCCGCCGACACCGACGCGACCGGATGGATCGCCGACCGCGCGAACGCCCTCATCGCCGACGGGCTCGAGGGCGTGCGCCGCACGCGCTACTCCGACATCGACGGCGACGCGCTCGGCGAGTACGACTTCCGTGAGGCGTACGTGCGCGACCTCGACTCGATCATCGACATCGCCGCCATCAAGAAGGCCGGCGTCCGCATCGGCGCCGACCCGCTGGGCGGGGCCTCGGTCGACTACTGGGCGCTGATCGCCGAGCACTACGGGATCGACCTCACCGTCGTGAACCCCGAGGTCGACCCCACCTGGAGGTTCATGACCCTCGACTGGGACGAGAAGATCCGGATGGACCCCTCCTCCCCCTCGGCGATGGCCTCGCTCGTCGCCCGCCGCGACGAGTACGACCTGCTCACCGGCAACGACGCCGATGCCGACCGCCACGGCATCGTCACCCCCGACGCGGGTCTCATGAACCCGAACCACTACCTGGCAGTCGCGATCGACTACCTGTTCTCGCACCGTCCCGGCTGGTCGGATGCCGCGGCCGTCGGCAAGACGCTCGTCTCGTCGATGATCATCGACCGTGTGGTCGAGGCGCTCGGCCGCGACCTGTACGAGGTGCCGGTCGGGTTCAAGTGGTTCGTACCGGGCCTGCTCGACGGGTCGGTCGCGTTCGGCGGCGAGGAGTCGGCGGGCGCATCGTTCCTGCGCATGGACGGCAGCGTCTGGACGACCGACAAGGACGGCATCCTGCTGTGCCTGCTCGCCGCCGAGATCCTCGCGGTCACCGGGAAGACCCCGTCGCAGCGCTACGCCGAGCTCGAGGAGACCTACGGGTCGTCGGTCTACCAACGCGTGGATGCCGCGGCCACCCCGTCCCAGAAGGCGGCGCTCGCGAAGCTCGCCCCCGACGCGGTCACCGCGACCACCCTCGCCGGCGAGGAGATCGTGGCGAAGCTCTCGCACGCGCCCGGCAATGGTGCGGCGATCGGCGGGCTGAAGGTCGTCACCGAGCACGCCTGGTTCGCAGCGCGCCCGTCGGGCACGGAGGACGTCTACAAGCTCTACGCCGAGTCGCTGCGCGGAGAGGCGCACCTGCGCGAGGTGCAGGAGCAGGCGCGCGAGGTCGTCACGGCCGCGCTCGGCGGCTGAGCCGCGGCATCCGTCTGAGCGCAGCACCGGCGCGGACGCGAGCACCGGGCGCGCCTGCCAGGATGGACGCATGAGCTGGCTTGTCACCGGCGGTGCCGGATACATCGGTGCCCACATCGTCCGCGCCCTCGCCACCGACGGGCTGACCCCCGTCGTGCTCGACGACCTGTCGAGCGGCGTCGCCTCCTTCGTGCCCGACGGCGTCGCGTTCGTGCGGGGCTCGATCCTCGACCGCGAGCTGGTCGAGAGCGCGTTGCGGGATCATGACGTGACGGGGGTCATCCACGTCGCCGGCTACAAGTACGCGGGCGTCTCCGTGCAGCGTCCCCTGCACACGTACGAGCAGAACGTCGACGGCACGCGTGTCGTGCTCGCCGCGATGGCGGCGGCGAACGTCACCAACCTCGTGTTCTCGTCGAGCGCCGCCGTCTACGGCACCCCCGACGTTCCGCTCGTCACCGAGGACCTGCCCAAACGCCCCGCGTCGCCCTACGGCGAGTCGAAGCTGATCGGCGAGTGGCTGATCCGTGACCAGGGGATCGCGACGGCCGGGACGGAGCATCCGCTGCGGCACACCTCTCTGCGCTACTTCAACGTCGTCGGATCGGGCGACCCGAGCGTGTACGACGTGAGCCCCCACAACCTGTTCCCGATCGTCTTCGAGAAGCTGATCGCCGGCGAGGTGCCCCGCATCAACGGTGACGACTACGACACCCCGGACGGCACGAACGTGCGCGACTATGTGCACGTCGCGGACATCGCCTCAGCCCATGTCGTCGCCGCGCGACGACTGGCCGCCGGAGAACCGGTCGAGCCGGCCTACAACCTCGGCTCCCAGAACGGCCTGTCGGTCAAGGAGATCATGACCGCCGTGGCCCGCGTGACGGGCGTCGACTTCGCCCCCGAGATCGGGCCGCGGCGCAGCGGCGACCCCGATCGCATCGTCGCGACCGGAGACCTGGCCGCACGCGACCTCGACTGGCGCATGCGCTACACCGTCGATGAGATGGTGCGCTCGGGCTGGGACGCCCGCCGCGCGGCGACCGCGCCCGCGTGAGCGACCGCGCCGGTGTCGTCACCACCGCCGACGGCGCCGACCTCGTCTGGCGTCAGACCGGCGCCGGGACGCGCGAACTGCTGCTGATCGCCGGCCAAGGGGTGAGCGCGACGTCGTGGGATCCGGTGCTGCCCGCACTCACCGCTGTCGGGCGAGTCACTGTCTACGATCACCGCGGGATCGGCGGGAGCTCGGTGGGCGAGGCGGCCGAATGGTCGACGCGGTCGCTCGCCCGCGATGCGGCCACCGTGATCGAGGCACTCGACATCGCGCCCGCGGCGGTGATCGGGCACTCGATGGGGGGCCGGGTCGCGCAGTGGCTCGCCATCGATCGCCCGGAGCTCGTCGACCGGCTCGTGCTGGTGTCGACGACGGGCGGCGATGCGCGGGGGATGCGCCGAGAGGATGCCGCCACCTCCGCGCTCGCGAACGGCACCGGCGATGTGCTCGCGCCCTATTTCTTCTCCGACGCCTACATCGCCGACAATCCACAAGCGATCTCGCTGTTCACCCGCCGCGACGCGGCGATCCCGGTGCGCCGGGGCCACTTCCAGGCGTCGTCGACGCACGACGCGTGGGATGAGCTCGCGCGCATCACGGCGCCCACGCTCGTCGTGCACGGCGCCGACGACCGCATCACGCCTCCCGAGAACGGGCGGCGTGTGGCGGCATCCGTGCCCGGCGCCACCCTGGTCGAGGTGCCCGGCGCCCGTCACGCCCCGCAGCTCGACACCGAGGCCGCCCTCACGGCGATCGTCGACTTCGTGCGCGGCTGAGCGCCGACCGGGCGCCGCCCGCACGGCGCCGGCAGGCCGTGCCCGGCGCCGCCGCGTCAGCGCAGGGCCGGCACGACCTCGCGCTCGAACAGGTCGACGCCGGTGCGGTCGTAGGCGTGCTCGGGGAAGTAGTGGATCGCGTACGCAAGTCCCTCGGCCTGCAGCGCGCGCAGCCGCTCGACGATCGTCGCGGGCGTGCCCACGAGCGCCGCGCCCGAGCGGTATTCGGCCATGTAGCCGCCGATCGCGTCACCGAGGTAGGGCGCGAGCCGCGCCTCGATCGCGTCGAGTCGGTCGGCGACCTCCGCATCGGTCGCCGCGACGACGGTCGAGAAGTTGGCGCTCAGCGTGATCTCGCGCGGGTCGCGCCCGATCGCTGCGCAGTGAGAATGCAGGATGTCGCGCTTGCGCACGAATGTCTCGGGATCGGAGCTGAAGTTCGTGTACTGCGCGTGCTTCGCGGCGATCTTCAGCGTGACCTTCTCGCCGCCGCCGGCGACCCACAACGGGATGCCGCCCTGCTGCAGCGGAAGCGGGCGCACGATCGCGCCGTCGACCTGGTACTCGCGACCCGAGAACGTGACCTCGCCGTCCCGCCACGCACGCGTCATGATCTCCACGCCCTCGCCGAGCTGACGCAGTCGCTGCGGGGCATCCGGGAATCCGTAGCCGTATGCGCGCCATTCGTGCTCGTACCAGCCGGCGCCGATGCCCATCTCGAGACGCCCGCCCGAGATCACATCGACCGTCGCGGCGACCTTGGCGAGGTAGGCCGGATTGCGGTAGCCGGTGCACGTGCACATCTGGCCGAGACGGATGCGGCCGGTCGAGGCCGCGAACGCCGACATCAGCGTCCACGCCTCGTGGGTGGCCTCCTCGCTCGGCACCGGAACGGTGTGGAAGTGGTCGTAGACCCAGATGGACTCCCAGGCGGTGCCCTCGTCCGCGCGCTGCGCGAGCGAGGCCATCACCCGCCAATGGTCCGCGGGATCGATGTCGACGAGGTCGTGACGCCAGCCTTGGGGGATGAAGATTCCGAAACGCACCGAACCAGGTTAGGGCCGGGCGCCGCTCATGGCACGTCGGTCGCGAGGCGGGCCCGGGGCATCCGCGCCCTCATCACCGCGATCGCCTCGGGGTTGTCGTCGACGAGCACCGCGTGGCGGCCGAGGGCCGCGGCCACCGCCCCGGTCGTTCCGCTGCCGGCGAAGAGGTCGAGAACGGTGTCGCCCGGCCGGCTGGATGCCGCGACGATCCGCCGCAGCACCCCCTCGGGCTTCTGCGTGGGATACCCGGTCTTCTCCCGCCCGGTCGTCGGCACGATCGTGTGCCACCAGACGTCCGTCGGGAGCTTGCCGCGCGCGGCCTTCTCGGGGGTGACGAGCCCGGGCGCCATGTAGGGCTCACGGTCGACCGCGTCGGCGTCGAACCAGTACCGGGCGGGATCCTTCACGTAGACGAGGATCGTGTCGTGCTTGGGCGGCCAGCGGCGGCGCGTCTTGCCGCCGTAGTCGTAGGCCCAGACGATCTCGTTGAGGAAGTGGTCGCGACCGACGAGGGCATCGAGCAGCACCTTCGCGTAGTGCACCTCGCGGTAGTCGAGGTGGAGGTACAGCGTGCCGTCGTCGGCGAGCAGCCGCCACGCCTCGACGAGCCGCGGCTCGAGGAACCCCCAGTAGTCGTCAAACCTGTCGTCGTAGGTGCGCAGGTCGCCGCGGAGCCGCTCATAGTCGCGACCGTGGAAGCCGCGGCGGGTCGCGGCATCCGTCTCACCCTCGGCGTCGCGCGCCCACGTCACCGTCTCGACGGCACGGGTGCGTTCGCGCCCGGTGTTGAACGGCGGGTCGAGGTAGACGACGGTGAAGGCGCCGGCCGGCAATGAGCGTGCGACCTCGAGGTTGTCGCCCTGATGGATGACGACGTCGCCGGTCACGGCACCCGGTGCAGCCATGCGTCCGTCGCGAACTTCGACGCGACGAGCGCCTCGGCCTCGGCGTATTCCTCTTCGGTGATATGTCCGGCGTGGGCGCCGTAGAGGTTTGTGAAGGTGTCGATGAAGCGGTCGATGATCTCCTCGCGCGACAGCCCCGTCTGGCTCCGCAGCGGGTCGACGCGCTTGGCCGCCGAGACCGTGCCCTTGTCGCTCAGCTTCTCCCGGCCGATGCGCAGCACCTCGGTCATCACCTGGCCGTCCATGTCGTAGCTGAGGGTCGCGTGATGCAGCACGCCGCCGTTCGCGAGCCGCTTCTGCGCGGCGCCGCCGATCTTCCCGTGCGGGCCGGTGATGTCGTTGAGGGGCTGGTAGACCGCGTCGATGCCGAGTGAGCGCAGCGCCACGAGCACCCAGTCGTCGAGGAACGCGTAGGAGTCGGCGAACGTCATGCCCGCCACGAGCGTCGCCGGCACGTAGAGCGAGTACGTCACGATCGAGTTCGCGCCCATGAGCATCGCGCCGCCGCCCGAGATGCGGCGCACGACATCGAAGCCGTGACGCGCGGCGCCCGCCGGATCGACCTCGTTGCGCAGCGACTGGAATGAGCCGATCACGACGGCCGACTCGTCCCACTCCCACAGGCGCAGGGTGGGAGCGCGGCGCCCATCGCCGACGCGGGTCGTGAGCACCTCGTCGAGCGCGAGGTTCATGCGCGGCGACACCGGTCCGTCGTGCACCACCTCCCAGTCGAAGTCCTTCCGGCCCGGAGCCCGCACGAGCGCCCGGCGCACGACGGTGCCGATCGACTCGGGCGTGAAGCCGAGCAGCTGGGCTCCCTCGGGAAGGGCCGATCGCACCGCCTGCGCGATGGCCGCGGCATCCGTCTCTTCGGGGAGGCCGTTCAGCGCGGCGTCGATCGAGGCGAGCGCATCGTCGGGCTCGAGGAAGAAGTCGCCCGCGACGTGGGCGTTCGCGATGCGGCCGTGTTCGACGTCGAGGTCGACGACGACCAGCTTGCCCCCCGGGACCTTGTACTCACCGTGCACGGCTCTCAGCCTAGAACGACGACGGATGCCGCGGCCCGCCGGTCGCGCCCGCGGCTCGGCGATCGGCCCCGGGCGCCGATGTCAGGTGCCCCGCGTCAGTCGCGGGCCGCGAAGCGCCGGTCGAGCCAGGCGAGCAGGTCGCCGCGGACGTCCTGCTGCATGACCTCGTTGAAGATCTCGTGACGACCGCCGGGGTAGACGAGCGTGGTCACGTCGGTGAAGCCCGAGCGGCTGCGATAGGCGTCGGCGAGCTTGTGCACGCTGCGGGGTCCGCCGACGGTGTCCTCCTTGCCCACCAGGAGAAGGGTCGGGATGTCGCGACCGAGGTTCTTGCGCGGACGCCCGAACAGCCGTGCGGCGTCGATCACACCGAACAGGCGCAGCAGTGGCACCGAGACGGTGAGCGGGTCGTCGAGGAACGCCTGGCCGACAGCCGGGTCGCTCGAGAGCCACTCCGTGCCGTTGGCGGTCGACGCCTTCCACGGCGCGTTGAGGTCGCCGGCGTTGAGGGTGCCCGGCAGGCGCAGCGCCGACCCGGAGAGCACGAGCGCGTCGTACGCGTCGGGGTGCTCGTTGACGAGGATCTGCGCGAGGAACGAGCCCCACGAGTGCCCGAGCAGCACGAGCGGCAGGTCGGGGTTCTCGCGCCGGATGATGCCGGTGAGCTGCCACACGGCGGCGACCGCAGCGGGGTGGCCGCCGGCGCCGAGGTGGCCGAGTTTGGCGTGATCGCCCCACTGCTGCAGTCCGGTACGGCCGTGGCCGCGGTGATCGTCGGCGTAGACGATGTAGCCGTCGGCGGTCAGCGCGTCGATGAGGGCGCCGTACCGGCCGGCGTGCTCGCCGACGCCATGCAGCAGCTGCACGACGGCGCGCGGGGTGGTGACGGCGGGGTGGTGGTCGTAGACGACGGTGACGCCGTGTGCATCGACGAACGCGGGCATGTGCCGAGTCTAGGGACGGGTGTGGGCGGCCAGCGACAGGCGTAGTCTTCGCATGACTGAAGTTCGCTAGAAAAGAGAGCTAAATGGCCGATCTTGCCCGCCGCCGCTGGTTCGGACTCGTCTTCATCAGCCTCGCCGTCGCGCTCATCATCGTCGACTCCACGATCGTGAACGTGGCGATCCCCTCGATCGTCGACGAGCTCGGCATCACGTCGACCCAGGTGCAGTGGGTGCAGGAGGCCTACACCCTCGTGTTCGCGTCGCTGCTGCTGATGTTCGGCAGCCTCGCCGATCGCTTCGGTCGCCGGAGGATGCTGCTCATCGGCGTCGTGATCTTCGCCCTCTCCTCTCTCGTCGCCGCCCTCAGCCCGTCGGGCGACGCACTCATCGCCGCGCGACTCCTGCAGGGGGTCGGCGGCGCGATGATGCTGCCGTCGACGCTCTCGCTGCTGAACGCCACCTTCCGCGGCCGCGAGCGCGGGATCGCGTTCGCGGTCTGGGGTTCGACCATCGGCGGCATGGCCGCCGTCGGACCCCTCCTCGGCGGCTGGCTGACCACCGACTTCTCGTGGCGCTGGGCGTTCGGCATCAACATCCCGTTCGCCGTCGTGATCGTCATCGGCGTGCTGCTCACGATCGCCGAATCGCGCGAGACCCGCACCGGCGGCCTCGACATCGTCGGTGCGGCCCTGTCGGTCGTGCTGTTCGGCGCCCTCGTGTTCGGGCTCATCGAGGGCCGCACCTACGGCTGGTGGACGACCGACCAGCAGCTGCGGATCGGCGGCGTCACGTGGACGTGGGGCGTCTCGCCCATCCCCTTCGCCTTCGCCCTCGCGGCGCTCGCGCTCCTCGCGTTCCTCGTCTGGGAGGTCCGGCGCTCACGGCAGGGGCACGGCACTCTGCTCGAGCTGTCGCTGTTCCGCATCTCGTCGTTCCGCAACGGCAACGTCGCCGCGATGGTCGTCTCCCTCGGCGAGTTCGGCATCATCCTCTCCCTCCCCCTGTGGCTGCAGTTCGTGCTCGGCTTCGACGCCCTGCAGACAGGTCTCGTGCTGCTCGCCCTCGCCGTCGGCTCGTTCGTGGCGAGCGGGTTCGCCGGCGCGACGAGCGGTCGCGTGTCGCCCGCGACGATCGTGCGCATCGGCATCGGGCTCGAGATCATCGGCATCGCCGCGGTCGGCTGGGTCGTCGCACCGGATGCCGCGTGGGGCTGGTTACTGCCGGCGCTGTTCGTCTACGGCATGGGCGTGGGGCTCGCCACCGCGCAGCTGACCGGCGTGGTGCTGCAGGATGTGCCGGTCGAACTGTCCGGGCAGGGGTCGGGCACGCAGTCGACCTCGCGCCAGGTGGGCTCCGCGCTCGGCATCGCGATCCTCGGCACGGTGCTGTTCACCTCGACGGCGGGCATCCTCGGCGCGAAGCTCGACGACGCCGGCGTGCCATCGGCGCAGCGCGACCAGATCGTGAGCGTCGTCGTCGACTCCGCCGGCGGGGCGATCGCGGGACTCGCCGAGAACCCGCAGACGGCGGCGATCGCCGACGATGCGAAGGCGGCTCTCTCCGAGGGCACCCGCCTCTCCGCCTTCTCGGCGGCCGGGTTCCTCGCGATCGGCCTGCTCGCGACGATCGCACTCGGACGCCGCCGCGACCCGGAGACCGCCGCGGGCTGACCGACGCCCTGCCGCGTGACCGCGTTCCGGGCGCTGAGGCGCGATGCGCCGTTGAGATTTACTTAGCATGGCTAATTTGTTAGGCTAACGATCACGATGACCAGCCCCGAGGATGCCCCCGCCCCCGAGCTGTCGGCCGCGGCATCCGATCTGCGGATGGCCACGTTCCGGCTCGCCCGACGCCTGCGCGCGCAGCGCGCCGTCGACACCATGAGCGACGGGCAGTTCGCGGTGCTCGCGGCACTCAAGATGCACGGGCTGCACACCCTCGGTGAGCTCGCCGACCGCGAACGCGTCACCGCACCGTCGATGAACCGCACCGTCAACGGCCTCGAGGAGGCCGGTTACCTCACCCGCACCACCGACGACGACGACCGCCGCAAGGTGAACATCGAGCTCACCCCCGCGGGTCGCGAGGTCGTGGAGGAGACCGTGCGCCGCCGCGACGCCTGGCTCGAATCGGTGCTCGCCGACCTCGACGAGGACGAGCGCGAGGTGCTCGCCCGCGCCGCCGCCCTCATGCGACGGGTGGCAGAGCGATGAGCGCCATGTTCCGGTCGCTCTCGGTCTACAACTACCGACTGTGGTTCAGCGGCGCCCTCATCTCCAACATCGGCGCGTGGATGCAGTCCACCGCACAGGACTGGGTCGTGCTCACGCAGCTGACGAACCACGACGCGACGGCCATGGGCATCACCATGGCGCTGCAGTTCGGCCCCCCGCTGCTGCTGGTCGGCGTCACCGGCTGGGTCGCCGATCGTTTCGACCGACGCCGCCTGCTCTACGTCACCCAGACCCTGCTGGCGATGCTCGCGGTGACGGTCGGCGTGCTGCTGCTCACGCACGTCCTGACCCTGCCGCTCATGTGGGTCTTCGCCCTCGCGCTCGGCGTCGTGAACGCGTTCGACGCCCCGGCACGCCAGGCATTCGTCTCCGACGTCGTCGCACGCGAGAACGCATCGAACGCGGTCGCACTCAACTCGGCGTCGTTCAACATGGCCCGCCTGATCGGCCCGGGCGTCGGCGGCATCCTCATCGTGATGGTCGGCACCGGCTGGATGTTCCTCATCAACGCGGCCACCTTCGTCGCCATGCTCCTCGCCCTCTCGCTGATGCGCCCCGGCGAGCTCGTGCCGCGCGTGCGCGAGCCGGGAGCCGCACGCCTCGCCGACGGCTTCCGCTACGTCGCGGGCCGCCCCGAC
>NZ_MEGA01000050.1:5751-21458 GCF_001725695.1 Microbacterium sp. SCN 71-21 | reverse complement strand
GTCGAGCCGCGCCCGGCTCAGGACCTCGGCTTCATGTACTCGCGCGACCTCGAGGACCCGGATGGCAACATCCTGTCGTTCCTGTGGATGGATCCGGCGGCCGCGGCCCAAGGTCCCGAGGCGTACACCGCCGAACAGGGCTGATCGCGGCGGTTCCCGCGCGCGAGCGGATCGTCGATCCCGGGCGCGCGCGGGGCGCGGGTCAGAAGATCATCGGGCGGTCGTCGTCATCGGGACCCTCGAGATCGAGGTCGACGACGACGGGCACGTGATCGCTCGGGATCTCCCCCTTGCGCTCGTCGCGCGCGATCGAGGCTCCCGCGACCGCGTCGGCGAACGCGTGCGAACCGAGCACGAAGTCGATGCGCAGGCCCTCGTTGCGGGGGAAGCGCAGCTGCTTGTAGTCCCAGTAGGTGTAGCCGGTCGGCACGAGCGGCCGCACGACGTCGCTGAGCCCCGCATCGAGGAGCGCCTGGAACGCCTCTCGCTCGGGCGGGGACACGTGCGTCGTCACGCCCTCGACGACGGTCGGGTCGCCGTTGTCGGCGTCGAGGGGCGCGATGTTGAAGTCTCCGACGAGCGCGAGAGGCAGGTCGGGGTCGGCGCCGAGCGCCCCGCGCGTGTAGCCCTGCAGCGCGGCGAGCCACTCGAGCTTGTAGCGGTAGTGCGGGTCGTCGAGCCCACGGCCGTTGGGAACGTACAGGCTCCACACCCGCACGCCGTCGATCGTCGCGCCGAGCGCACGCGCCTCCTGCGGGGCATCCGGTCCGTCGTAGCCCTTCTGGAAGCCCGGCATGCCGTCGAAGGCGAACGAGACGTCCTCGATGGGCTCACGGCTCGCGATCGCGACGCCGTTCCACTGGTTGTGCCCGTGCGCGACGACCTGGTAGCCCGCCGCCTCGAACTCGGCGTAGGGGAACTGCTCGGGCTTGCACTTGATCTCCTGCATGGCGAGCACATCGATGTTCTCTCGCACGCAGAACTCGACGGTGCGCACGACCCGTGCGCGGATGGAGTTGACGTTCCAGGTCGCAAGCCGCATGGCCCCAGCCTAGGGCGCACCCCCGACGCCGAGTCCGGGTCGCGGCGGGTCCGGCGTGACGGGCGGATGCCGCGCCCCGCCCTACACTCGGAGGCGTGACCGCTGCCTCCGCGCCCGAGCTCGAATCCGACCGTCAGGCGCTCATCGCGCTCATCAAGGACGAGGCCGTGTTCCACGGCGACTTCATCCTCTCCAGCGGCAAGCGGGCGACGTACTACGTCGACATGCGCAAGCTCACGCTCGACCATCGGGCCGCCCCCGCGATCGGTCGCATCATGCTCGACCTCATTCGCGACGTCGACGGCATCGTCGCCGTCGGCGGGCTCACCCTCGGCGCCGACCCGATCGCCAATGCCGTGCTGCACGAGTCGGTGCACGCCGGTCGCCCGCTCGACGCCTTCGTCGTGCGCAAGGAGCCCAAGGACCACGGCCGCGGCCGTCAGATCGAGGGAGCGGATGTCGCGGGCAAGCGCGTCGTCGTGCTCGAGGACACCTCGACCACCGGCCAGTCCGCCCTGAAGGCGGTCGAGGCGCTGCGCCGCGAAGGCGCCGAGCCAGTCGCGGTCGCGGTGATCGTCGACCGTCGCACGGGCGCCCAGGCGGCGATCGAGGCCGAGGGCCTGCAGTGGCTCGCGGCGATCGACCTCGACGACCTCGGTCTCGACCCCCAGTAGCCCCGGGAGTACCCCGCATGAGCACCGTCGCTCTCGCCGTCGACCTCGGCGGCACGAAGATCGAAGCCGCGCTCGTCGAGGCATCCGGTCTCGTGCGCGCTGTCGGCCGCACCCGGCGACCTACCGGGCCTGACACCGATCCTGCCCGATTGGATGCCGCGGCCGCCGCGGTCGTGAGCGCTGCCGTCGCCGCGCTCGGCCCCGACGACGAGCTCGTGGGCGTCGGCATCGGCGCGGCCGGCCCGATCGATGCGGTGCGCGAGACGATCGACCCGGTGAACATGCCCGGCGTACACGGGTTCGCGCTCGCCGATGCGGTGCGGCGCGTGGTCGGCCGCGACGTGCCGGTGCGACTGCGCCACGACGGCGGCTGCATCGCGCTCGCCGAGAACTGGATCGGCGCGACCGCCGGAACCCGCGCGTCGATGTCGATCGTGGTCTCGACGGGCGTCGGCGGTGGACTCGTCGTCGACGGCGCGCTCGTCGGCGGCGGCACCGGCAACGCCGGCCACATCGGGCAGGTGTCGGCTCCCGCCGGGTTCGAGGGATTCGGCCCGACCCTCGAGCACGTGGCATCCGGCCCCTCGAGCGTGCGCTGGGCGCAGGCCCAGGGGTGGGGCGGCAAGCGCGGTGAGGACCTCGCCCGCGACGCCGCCGCGGGCGACCCGGTCGCGCGCGCCGCGATCGAGCGCTCGGCGCGGGCGGTGGGCATCGTGCTCGCCGACGCCGCGACCCTCATCGACCTCGAGGCCGTCGCGATCGGCGGGGGCTTCTCGACCGTCACGCCCGACTACATCGACCTCGTGCAGGCCTCGCTGCGCGAGAGCGCGGCTCTGCCGTTCTCGCGGGCGACGCGGGTCGTGCCGAGCGGACTCGCCGGCGACGGCCCGCTGATCGGCGCCGCCGCCCTCGTGCTGCGCTGAGGCGAGGCATCCGCTCTCGGTGACGACGGGCGGATCGCTCTTGGATCGATGGATACCCCCACCCGTATTTGACCCAAGTACCCCAGGGGGTATAGCTTCGCTCCGTCGAGAGGAATGCCATGTGCAGTCGAATCACCTGCCCTGAATGCGGCAAAGCCACCTGGACGGGGTGCGGCCAGCACGTCGAGGACGCCCTGCGCGGCGTGGACCCGTCGGAGCGCTGCCCGGGGCACCCCGATGCGTGAGAGCGGAGCACCTCATCGCCTGGTCATCGTGGGGGGCGTTGCCGGAGGCATGAGCGCAGCGGCTCGCGCCCGCCGACTGGACGAGCGCGCGGAGATCGTCGTGCTCGAGCGTGGGGCCTATGTCTCCTTCGCCAACTGCGGATTGCCCTACTTCGTGGGAGGAGAGATCGCCGACGAGAGCTCGCTCCTCGTGCAGACACCGAGCTCGCTGCGGGCCGCGCTCGCACTAGATGTGCGCACCGGACATGACGTGCTCGGTCTCGACATCACACGTCGCGTCGTCAGCGTTCGCACGATCGACGGCGACTATGAGATCGCCTACGACGACCTGATCCTCGCCCCGGGCGCTCGGCCGGTGCGCCCCCCGATCCCCGGTCTCGACTCCCCGCGAGTACGCACGCTCCGATCCGTCGACGATGCAACGTCGCTGCGTCGCACCGTCGACCGCGGCATCCGCCGCGCGGTGGTGCTCGGTGCCGGTTTCATCGGGATCGAGGCCGCGGAAGTCATCGCTCGTCGCGGACTCGCGGTCAGCCTGGTGGACGTCGCCTCCCACCCCCTCCCGCCGCTCGAGCGAGAGCTCGCGGCTGTGGTCACTGCCGAGCTTCGTGCCCTGGGCGTCGATCTGCACCTCGGCGTCGCAGCCGACGCCATCGAGCAACACGATGAGGAGGACGTCGTCATCCTCGGCGACGGAGCCAGACTCGCCGCCGATCTCGTCGTTCTCTCTGTCGGCGTGCGGCCGGACACCGAAGTGTTCGAGGCGGCCGGCGTGGGCTGCGAGCGCGGAGCGATCATCGTCGACGAGCACGGTCGAACGACAGTCCCGAACGTCTGGGCGGTCGGTGACGCTGTGCTCAGTGTCGACGGGGTGACCGGCGCACGGCGGCCGATCGCCCTCGCCGGCCCCGCCAATCGCGTCGGACGCCTCGTCGCCGACGCCATCTTCCGGCCCGAGCACGCCCGCATGCTGCCGTCGCCGACGGGCACGGCGATCGTTCGCGTCGGCGACCAGGTCGCCGCGCTGACCGGGGCGAACCGACAGGCGCTCGACGCGGCTGAGGTCGACTACGTCACCCTGCACCTCCACCCGAACCAGCACGCCGGATACTTCCCCGGCGCCACACAGGTGCACCTCGTCGTGCACGCGGCGACATCGAACGGTCGTCTTCTGGGGGCCCAAGCCGTAGGACGGGACGGCGTCGATAAGCGGATCGACGTGCTTGCGACAGCGATTCGCGCCGGGCTCTCGGTCGAGGACCTCATCGACCTCGACCTCGCATACTCGCCGCCGTTCGGGCAGGCGAAGGACCCCGTCAACCTCACCGGGATGCTGGGTGAGAACGTGCGCACCGGTGCACTGCGCCTCTGGTACGCCGACGAGCTCGCCGCGGTACTCGACCGGGCGCTTCTCCTGGACGTCCGCACGGCGGCAGAGGTCGCCGCAGGCGCAGTACGTGGCGCGATGCACATCCCGCACACCGAGCTGCGGGGGCGCATCGAGGAGGTTCGGTCGGCCGCGGGCGGCCGTCCGATCCGCGTGATGTGCCAATCCGGGGTGCGTTCGGCGATTGCTCATCGGGTCCTCGCGCAAGAGGGGTTCGACTCGGCATCGCTTTCGGGCGGAATGCTCACCCTCCGTGCATGGTGGGGCGGCGAGGCCAGCGAGATCCTCGAGCGGCCCGAGGCGATGCAGCATGCGTGACCGGGTGCCGCGGCTCCCGGTCTGCGCCGCGCCGCCCGGCGAGCGCGCTGTGTACATCGCAGGTGCCGTCGTCCTCCTGTCGGCCGCCGCCGGCCTGTCGGACCAGCCCTGGGCGGCGATTCCGGCCGCAATCGGCGGGCTGCTGCTCGCCTTCTCCGCCATCACCGGTCGCTGCGTCGACTCCCCGATCTCGCGCCGACGCCGGCGTTCCGACGAAGCCGGGCGCGAGTCGAATCCGGCGGCGGCGCCGTCGACCGATCACCCCCGAGAGGATGTCCATGAAGACTGATGACCCCGAAGCGCAGAAGCGCATCCTGCACCGCCTGCGTCGCGCGCGAGGACAACTCGATGCGGTGATCGCCGCCGTGGAGCAGGACAAGCCGTGCCGTGACATCGTCACCCAGCTCGCCGCCGTCTCGAGCGCGCTCGACCGTGCGGGATTCGCGATCGTCTCGACGGCGATGAAGGAGTGCCTCGCCGATCCCGAGAGCGCCGAGCCGGGGCTGAGCACCGACGAACTCGAGAAGCTCTTCCTGATGCTCGCCTGACGGGCTCGGCGAACAGCACCACACCCACGAACACCTACGGAGAGCATCATGTGCACGACCGTCACCTGCCGCACCTGCGGCAAAACCACCTGGCGAGGCTGCGGGCAGCACGTCGACCAGGTCATGCGGGGCATTCCCCAGTCCCAGCGATGCCAGGGACACGAGAAGACGAGTCTGTTCTCGCGGCTCTTCGCGCGCTGACCCTCGTGCTGCGCTGAGGCGAGGCATCCGCTCTCGGTGACGACGGGCGGATGCCGCGGCTCAGTCGACCTCGGGCAGGTCCGACTCGACGGGGGCGCGCTGGATGAGGTCGGCGACCGAGGTGAGGACCTCGTCAGGACGGAACGGGAACCGCTCGATCTCGGCGGGGTCGCTGATGCCGGTCATGACGAGCACCGTGTGCAGTCCCGCCTCGATGCCGGCGACCACGTCGGTGTCCATGCGGTCGCCGATCATGCCGGTCGACTCGGAGTGGGCGCCGATGCGGTTGAGCGCCGAGCGGAACATCATCGGATTCGGCTTGCCCACGACGTACGGCTCGCGGCCGGTCGCCTTCGTGATGAGGGCGGTGATCGCGCCGGTCGCGGGCAGGATGCCGTCGACCGACGGGCCGGTCGCGTCGGGGTTCGTGGCGATGAAGCGGGCACCCGCGGCGATGTAGCGGATCGCCTTCGTGATCGCCTCGAACGAGTAGTTGCGGGTCTCGCCGACCACGACGTAGTCGGGCATCGTCTCGGTGAGGATGAAGCCCGCCTCGTGCAGCGCCGTGGTGAGGCCGGCCTCGCCGATCACGAACGCCGATCCGCCCGGCGCCTGCGCCTTCAGGAAGTCGGCGGTCGCGAGCGCCGACGTCCAGATCGCGGTCTCGGGCACGATGAGCCCCGATGCCCGCAGGCGCGCACTCAGGTCGCGCGGCGTGAAGATCGAGTTGTTCGTCAGCACGAGGAACGGCGTGCCCGTGTCGGTCCACTGGGCGAGCAGTTCGGCGGCTCCGGGGATCGCCTGGTTCTCATGCACGAGAACCCCGTCCATGTCGGTCAGCCAGCACTCGACGTCGGCACGTGTACGCATGTGTTCAGCCTAGGGTGCGGCATCCGTCATCGCCGTGAAACGGCCCGGGCGTAAGGTCGTAGCCGTGAGCGCGAGAGCGGCTGAGTGGAACCCCCTGCACCTGCCCGATCTGCGCGGGCGCAGCTATCTCGTGACGGGTGCCAACGCGGGGCTCGGCTATTTCTCGTGCGAGCAGCTCGTGCGCGGCGGCGCCCACGTCATCATGACCGGCCGCAACCCGCATCGGCTGTCGGCGGCGAAGGCTGCCGTGCTCGGTCGCACGGCGGATGCCCCGCATCGCGGCACGATCGAGACGCTGCTGCTCGACACCTCCAATCTGGGCTCGGTGCGTGCGGCCGCCGCGACGGTGCGGCATCGCGGGCGCCTGCACGGACTGCTGCTCAACGCCGGCATGGTGCACCCGCCGCGGCACCGGCAGACGACCTTCGACGGCAACGAGCTGGTGTTCGCGACGAACGCGCTCGGTCACTTCGCGCTCGCCGGCGCCCTGCTGCGCACGCTCGCGGCCGCGCGCGGCCGCATGGTGTGGCTCGGCAGCATGTCGACCTCGCTCGGGCGCATCGATCCCGTCGATCCGCAGCTCGCCTCGGGCTACTCCGGCTGGCGCGCCTACGTGCAGTCGAAGATCGCGACCACCGCGCTCGGCCTCGAGGCCGATCGTCGCCTGCGCGCCGAGCGCGTGCCGGTCGCGAGCGTCATCGCCCACCCGGGCTATTCGGTCAGCGGGCGCACCGCCGGCATCCAGGGCGTCAATGAGCCGAGTCGCCTGGGCCGGTTCGTCGACAACCTCCAGTCGCCCCTCACCCAGTCGAAGGAGCACGGCGCCTGGCCGCTCGTGCGCGCGCTCGTCGATCCCGACGTCGTCGGCGGGCAGTTCTGGGGACCGGCGCGGGTGACGAGCGGACCGCCGCGGCTCGCGGCTCCCGCCAAGGTCACCCAGGATCCGGCCGTCGCGGAGCGGTACTGGGTGACGTGCGAGAACGCGACGCGTCTGCGCTGGCCGTTCGAGGCCGCGCGCCGCTGAGGGCGCCCGGTCGCGGCGGTGCGATGTCGGTGCGGGCCGCCGTGCGGCGCGGCGCTAGGCGCTGAGCCAGACCGCCGTCGCCGCGCCGTCGGGAAGTGCCGCCGCGGCTCCGTCGAGCGTCACCACCGGGCTCGCGCCCGCGGTCACGACCGTGACGGTGTGCCCCACATCGACCCCCGCCTGCTCGAGGGCGCGCAGCAGCGCCGGGTCGTAGTCGCTCACGCGCAGCACCCGTCCGCGATGCCCGGTCTCGGCCTCGGCGAGCAGCACGAACGGCTCGCGCTCCACCTCGCCGTCGGCATCGGGGATCGCGTCGCCGTGCGGATCGAACCGGGGCCGCCCGAGCCGGGCGTCGATGCGTTCCAGCAGCCGGTCGCTCAGCGAGTGCTCGAGCACCTCGGCCTCGTCGTGCACCTCGTCCCAGCTGTAGCCGAACTCCTGCACGAGCCACGTCTCGATGAGACGGTGGCGGCGCACCATCTGCGCGGCGCGGTGCAGTCCGCCGTTGGTCAGCTCGATCGGGCCGTACGGGCGGTGCCGCACGAGACCCGCAGCGGCGAGCTTCTGCACCATCTCGGTCACGCTCGACGGGGCGAGGCCGAGCACGGTCGCCAGCTGCGAGGGAGTGATGCGGTCCGGCTGCCACTCGGTGTGCTGGTAGATCGTCTTCAGGTAGTCGTCGACGGCCGGACTCGACGAGGACGCGGGGGACACGGCATCCAGGTTATCCGGCGCCCGTCGTGACCAGCACGAGCAGCACGGCGTTCAACGCCACCAGAAGGACGGATGCCACGGCCCCCAGCGCGATCGTCACTCCCCGGTTGCGGTGGGTGCCGAGCACAGACCGGCGGGAGGTCAGCCACACGAGCGGGACGATCGCGAACGGGATGCCGAATGACAGCACGACCTGACTGAGCACGAGCGCCCAGGTCGGGTCGACACCCGCCCCGAGGATCGCGAGCGCCGGAACGAGGGTGACGATGCGGCGGGCGACGAGCGGCACCCGCACGCGCAGGAGGCCGTGCATGATCTCCGAGCCCGCATACGCTCCGACCGACGTGCTGGCGAGGCCGCTGGCGAGGAGCCCGACCGCGAAGAGCACCGCGATGATCGGGCCGAGGCTGTCGCGGATCGCCGCGTACGCGCCCTCCAGGGTGTCGGTTCCGGCCGCGCCCGGAAGGGTGACGGCCGCGATCAGCAGCATCACGAGGTTGACCGACCCGGCCACGATCATCGCGATCGAGACGTCCCAGCGCGTGGCGACGAGGATGCGGCGGGTGGCGGCATCCGTCAGCGTCGACGCCCGGCGCGGGAGCGACGTCGTCGGCGTGCCGTGGAAGCGGTCGCGGGTGAGCGCCGAGTGCGCGTAGATCGCATGCGGCATGACCGTCGCCCCGAGGATCGACGCGGCCAGCAGCACCGAGTCGGTGCCCTGGAAGCGCGGCACGAGACCGCCGAGCACCCCGGCCGCATCGGGCGGGGCGATGAGCACGCCCGCCGAGAAGCCCACCACGATGACGACGAGGAACGCGGCGATCGTGAGCTCGAACCGTCGGGCGCCGCCGCGGCTGTGCACGATGAGCACGCCGAGGGAGATCGCGCCGGTGATGGCCCCGCCGAGCACGAGCGGGAGGCCGAACAGCAGATGCAGCGCCACCGCGCCGCCGATGACCTCGGCGATGTCGGTGGCCATGGCGACGACCTCGGCCTGCAGCCAGTAGGCGCGCCGTCCCCACGGTGAGCGGATGCGGCTGCCGAGCACCTCGGGCAGGCTCGCGCCGGTGACGACGCCGAGCTTCGCCGACAGGTACTGCACGAGCCAGGCGGTGAGGTTCGCCGCGACGATGACCCACACGAGCAGGTAGCCGTAGGCGGCGCCGGCCGACATGTTGCTCGCGACGTTGCCCGGGTCGAGGTAAGCGACCCCCGCGACGAGCGCCGGGCCGAGCAGCAGCACGAGCCGCGGCTGCGCGGTGCGCGCCGGCGCCGGGTCGAGGGCGACCTCGGCCGTGCTGCGCATATTTTTCGGCATGCCGAAACCTTACCCATTTTTCGGTACGCCGAAAACCCTCAGCGCCCGGGGCGACGACTACCGTGAAAGCCGTGACCGACAGCCCCGCCGACCCTGACGAGCCCGAACTCGCGCACGGCGTCGGTCCCTGGCCGGGAGGCGGCGCCGCCTGGCCCGACGACGACCGTTACGACCCCGATCTGCTCGCCGACGGCGACCGCCGCAACGTCATCGACCGCTACCGGTACTGGCGCATGGCGGCGATCGTCGCAGACCTCGATGAGAGGCGGCATCCGTTCCACGTCGCCATCGAGAACTGGCAGCACGACCTCAACATCGGCTCCATCGTGCGCAGCGCCAACGCGTTCCTCGCCGACACCGTGCACATCATCGGGCGCCGGCGGTGGAACCGCCGCGGCGCCATGGTCACCGACCGCTACCAGCACGTCGTGCACCACGACGACATCGCCGCCTTCACCGCCTGGGCCGCCGCCGCGCAGCTGCCGGTCATCGCGATCGACAATGTCGACGGGTCGGTGCCCGTCGACCGGGCCGACCTTCCCGAGCGCTGCGTGCTGCTGTTCGGACAGGAAGGGCCGGGGCTCTCGCCCGAGGCGCTCGCCGCGGCATCCGCCACGGTCGAGATCACCCAGTACGGGTCGACCCGCTCGATCAACGCCGGGGCCGCCGCCGCGATCATCATGTACGAGTGGTGCCGGCGTCACGCCGGCTGAGGGATGCCGCGGAATACCCCGGGCTCCTCGCGGCTTGTGCTCACCGGCGGCGATGCCGCGGAACGGAGTGCGCATGAGTGACGGCGTCGGTCTCAGGTCGGAACGCGGACCCATCCTGCTCGCGCTCATGGTGGCGACCGGCATCGTCGCGATCGACGCGACCATCCTCGCGACCGCCGTGCCGAGCGTCGTCGAGGACCTCGGCGGCTACAGCCAGTTCCCGTGGCTGTTCTCCATCTACCTGCTCGCGCAGGCGATCACCGTGCCGATCTACTCGAAGCTCGCCGACACGATCGGGCGCAAGCCCGTCATGATCATCGGCATCGCCCTCTTCCTGCTCGGCTCGGTGCTGTGCGCGGTGGCCTGGTCGATGCCAGCGCTGATCGTCTTCCGCGCGATCCAGGGTCTCGGCGCGGGGGCGGTGCAGCCCATGGCGATCACGATCGCCGGCGACATCTACACGATCGCCGAGCGGGCCAAGGTGCAGGGCTACATCGCCGGCGTGTGGGCGGCGGCGAGCGTGGTCGGCCCGGCGCTCGGCGGGATCTTCGCACAGCTGGGCATCTGGCGCTGGATCTTCTGGGTCAACCTGCCGCTGTGCATCGCGGCGCTCTTGCTCATCGCCCGCAACTTCCACGAACCCGGGGTGCGGCGCGCCGACGCGCCGCGGCACCGCATCGACGTCGCCGGGTCGCTGCTGATCATGGGCGGCGCGGGCCTCGCGATCCTCGGTGTGCTCGAAGGCGGCGTCGCGTGGGCATGGGACTCGCCCGCGAGCATCGGCGTGTTCGTCGCCGCGGCGGTGCTGCTGATCGTGTTCGTGTTCGTCGAACGACGCGCGGCCGAGCCCGTGCTGCCGCTCGCGCTCATGGGGCGACGCCTCATCTGGAGCAGTTCGCTCATCTCGCTCGGCATCGGCGCCGGCCTCATCGGCCTGACCTCGTTCGTGCCCGGCTACCTGCAGCACGCGGCGGGTGCGATCCCGCTGATCGCGGGCTTCGCCGTCGCCGCCCTCACGATCGGCTGGCCGATCGCGGCGAGCATGTCGGGGCGGGTGTTCTACCTGCGCATCGGCTTCAAGCCCACGGTTCTCATCGGGCTCACGATCGCCATCGTCGGAACCGCCGCGCTCGCGATCACCTCGGCGTGGCCCTCGGTCGCCCTCGTGGCGCTGTGCTGCATCGTCACCGGCTTCGGGTTCGGCCTCGTCGCCACCCCGAGCCTGATCGCCGCGCAGGCGAGCGTCGAGTGGAGCCAGCGCGGCGTCGTCACCGGCGCCAACATGTTCGCACGCTCGATCGGCAGCGCCGTGGGCGCGGCGATCTTCGGGGCCATCAGCACGGCCGCCCTCGCCGGACGGGCCGAGACGGATGCCGCGGGCGCCGCCGCGGCCGGCACCGCGGTGTTCGTGGCGGTGCTCGTCACGGTCGCGGCGATGATGCTGGTCGCCCTCGCGATGCCCGCGGTGCGCGCCGACGTGACGCCCATCCCGCAGCCCGCCGCCGCCGACTGATCACGGTCTGCGGGTCAGCGGGCCCGCGGCATCCGATCTAGACCCCGACGGTCATCCACGCCGTGCCGCGTACACGGCGGGAGAGCGTCACCAGCCGGGCGAGCATGTAGACCCCGAAGAACGCGACGGCCAGCCATGCGAGACCAGCGGCCCCCGACGCGCCGACGAGCGCCAGCACGACGAGCAGCGGCACGAACGGCACGAGGTTGAGCACCCCGACCACCGCGAGGTAGCGGCCGTCGCCGGCTCCCATCAGCACGCCGTCGAGCACGAACACCACCCCGCACAGCGGCTGCGCGATCGCGAGCACGATCAGTGCCGGCTGTGCGAGCGGCGAGAGCGAGGCGTCCCCGGTGAACAGGCCGCCCAGCACACCCGACAGGGCCGCGATCACGGCGCCCACGACGACACCGAACCACGCGCCCCACGCGACCGTGCGCCGCAGCACGTGGCGCACGAGCACCCGATCGCCCGCGCCGAGGCTCTTGCCGACGAGCGCCTGCGCGGCGATCGCCAGGGCATCGAGCGCGAATGCGGCTGTCGAGAAGATCGTGAACGCGACCTGCCAGGCGGCGAGCTCCGCGGTGCCGAGCGCGGTCGCCGCCGCGACGGTCGCGAGCAGGGCCGCGCGCAACGACACCGTGCGCAGGAACAACCCCCCGCCGAGCCGTGCCGACCCGGTGATGCCGGCGCGCTGCGGTCGGACGGATGCCGCATGCCGGCGGGCGAGCCGCGCGACGACGGCGACGTACACGCCCACCATGCCCCACTGCGCGAGCACGGTGCCGAGCGCCGAGCCCGCGATGCCGAACCCGAGCCCGTAGATGAGCAGGGCGTTGAGTCCGGCGTTCGCGGCGAAGCCGAACCCGGCGACCCACAGCGGCACCACCGTGTTCTGCATGCCGCGCAGCAGGCCGGTCGCCGCGAACACGACGAGCATCGCCGGCAGCCCCCACACCGAGATCGCGAGGTAGGTGTCGGCCGCGGCGGTCACCTCGGGCGAGGCGCCGAAGAGGGCCACGATGCCCGGCGACGCGACGGATGCCGCGAGCGCGAGCACCGCGCCCAGGCTCACCGCGAGCCACATGCCGTCGATGCCCGCCGACACGGCGGCGCCCGGGTCGCCCGCGCCGAACCGCCGCGCCACCGCCGGCGTCGTCGCGTAGGCGAGGAACACCATGAGCCCGACGATCGTCTGCAGCACCGCTGAGGCGATGCCGAGACCCGCGAGGGCGTCGAGGCCGAGGTGGCCGACGAGCGCCGCGTCGACGATGAGGAACAGCGGCTCGGCGACGAGCGCGCCGAGTGCGGGCACCGCGAGCGCGAGGATCTGCCGGTTGAGCGTGGCCCCGCGTGCGGTCATGCGCTCAGCGTAGGGAGAGTCCGGGGGCGACGGGGTCGTTCACCGACCCAGGGCGACCTCGCCGGCCGTGGCGGTGCCGGCCGACTTGCCGGGAGCCGATTGGAACGACCAGTAGAGGTTCGTGTGCGCGATGACGTCGGGAACGCTCGGGGCGCCCCACGCGGTCTTGTCGCCGGCGGTGTGGGCGTCGCTCACGAGCACCGTGTCGTAGCCGCGCGCGAACGCGCCGTGGATGGTCGAGCGGATGCAGGCGTCGGTCTCGGCGCCCGCGACGACCAGACGGTCGACACCGAGCCGGGCGAGCAGGTCGTCGAGGTCGGTGCCCTCGAACGAGTCGCCGTAGCGCTTGTGCACGTGCGCGTCGCCGTCGACCGGCACGAGCTCGGGCACCAGTTCCCACGCTTCCGTGCCCTGCTCGAGCTCGCCGTCCTCGGAGTGCTGCACCCACACGACGGGCACGCCGTCGTGTCTCGCGCGGGCGACCAGCCCGGCGATGCGGGTGACCACGCCGTCGCGGTCATGGGCGCCGTCGACGACGCCGTTCTGCACGTCGACCACGAGCAGCGCCGTGGCGCCGTCGCGTGCGGTGAGTGTCGACATCCTGACCTCTTCTCCGCCCGCCGGTGCGGGCCCGACGCGACAGTACCGCGCGGCGCCGACACGGCGGACGCGGGTGCGCGGATGTGCGCAACTCCCGGCCGACCCATGAGTGCGCGGCGTAGGGTGGAGCCCATGTCTGCAGACCTCCGCTCCGGACTCGAGCTCGGCGAACTGAGCACCGAGATCCGCCCGCAGGACGACCTGTTCCGCCACGTCAACGGCGCCTGGCTCGACCGCACCGCGATCCCCGACGACAAGGCCCGCTGGGGCTCGTTCCACCTCATCGCCGAGCAGGCCGAGAAGGACGTCGCCGCGATCATCACCGAGTCGCAGCAGGCCGAGCCCGGCACCGAGGCCCGCAAGATCGGTGACCTCTACGCCAGCTTCATGGACACCGAGCGCATCGCCGCGGCATCCCTCGCGCCGATCTCGGCGCAGCTCGCCCGCATCGACGCGATCGGCTCGGTCGAGGACCTCCTGATCGCGATCGGCGAGCTCGAGCGCGACGGCGTGCGCGGACTCATCGACCTCTACGTCGAGCCCGACCCCGGCAACCCGACCCGCTACGTCCCCTTCCTCGTGCAGGGCGGGCTGTTCCTCCCCGACGAGAGCTACTACCGGCTCGAGAACTTCGGCGAGACCCGCATCGCGTACCGCGAGCACATCGAGCGTCTGCTCGGCCTCGTCGACGTGACGGATGCCGCGGCCCAGGCCGACCGCATCGTCGCGCTCGAGACCGAGATCGCCGCCGCGCACTGGGACAACGTGCGTAGCCGCGACGCGGTCGCCACCTACAACCTGAAGACCTGGGACGAGGTGCAGTCGCTCGTGGGCGTCGACCTGGAGCCGTGGCGCTCGGCGCTCGCACCGGGGCATCCCGATGCGTTCGCCGAGGTCGTCGTGCAGCAGCCGAGCTTCCTGGAGGGTCTGGGCGCACTGCTCGTCGACGCGCACCTCGAGGGCTGGAAGTCGTGGCTGCGCTACGCGATCGTCCACGGCTCGGCGCCGTTCCTCACCGAGGAGATCGTCGCCGAGAACTTCTCGTTCTACGGCACTCAGCTCACCGGCGTGCCGGTGAACCGCGAGCGGTGGAAGCGGGGCGTCAGCCTCGTCGAGGCCGCGCTCGGCGAGGCCGTCGGCCGCGTCTACGTCGAGCGGCACTTCCCGCCGCAGGCGAAGGTCGCCATGGACGAGCTGGTCGCGAACCTCATCGAGGCCTACCGTCAGTCGATCACGACCCTCGAGTGGATGAGCCCCGAGACCCGTGAGCGCGCGCTCGCCAAGCTCGACGCCTTCACCCCGAAGATCGGCTACCCGGTGCGGTGGAAGGACTACTCGGCACTCGTCGTCGACCCCGCCGACGTGGTCGGCAACGTGCGCCGCGCGCACGTCGTCGAGCACGACCGGCAGCTCGGAAAGGTCGGTGGGCCCATCGACCGCGACGAGTGGTTCATGACCCCGCAGACCGTCAACGCCTACTACAACCCGCTCATGAACGAGATCGTGTTCCCGGCGGCGATCCTGCAGTACCCGTTCTTCGACGCCGATCGCGACGCGGCGGCCAACTACGGCGGCATCGGCGCCGTGATCGGCCACGAGATCGGCCACGGGTTCGACGACCAGGGCAGCCGGTACGACGGCGACGGGTCGCTGCGGGACTGGTGGACCGACGCCGACCGTGCGGCGTTCGAGCAGCGCACGGCGAGTCTCATCGCCCAGTACGACGAGCTCGTGCCGCAGGGTCTCGCTCCCGAGAACCACGTCAACGGCGCTCTCACGATCGGCGAGAACATCGGTGACCTCGGGGGCCTCGGCATCGCGATCCGCGCCTACGAGATCTCGCTCGGCGGCGAGCCCGCTCCCGAGATCGACGGGTTCACCGGCATCCAGCGGCTGCTGCTGAGCTGGGGGCAGATCTGGCAGCAGAAGGGTCGCGACGCCGAGACCATCCGGCTGCTGACGATCGACCCGCACTCGCCCAACGAGTTCCGCTGCAACCAGATCGTGCGCAACGTCGACGCCTTCTACGCGGCGTTCGGCGTGACCGAGACCGATGCGCTCTGGCTCCCCGAGAGCGAGCGCGTCACCATCTGGTAACCCGGCCGTGCTGGCATGGCCTCACGCGAACGGATGCTGACAGTCGCCGTGCGCGCGCACCGCACCCGACGGGAGGGAGCCCACCGTGGCACCGACTCCTGATCGTGCGCGGGGCGCCGAGGCGTCGCCCGGGCGCCGCCGTGCGGCGAGCCGGTCG